>NZ_FUKJ01000443.1 GCF_900163745.1 Crenothrix polyspora | reverse complement strand
ATCACCGGCGGGGTGGTTTTGCAGTTGTTCGCGGCTGCTGGCTTCAACAACCGCTATGTTCATGCCGGTTTCTTTTAGCGCCAAAGCCAGGCAATTGCCTGCCAAACCGCCACCGACTATCAGTATGTCATAATCATAAGCCATTATGTTGCCTGCATAATCGCTTCGATTTCTGCGATAGTTTTAGGTACGCCGCTACTTAAGATCTCATGGCCTTGCGCGGTGACCAGGACATCATCCTCAATGCGGATACCTATGCCGCGCCATTTTTCATCCACTTGTTTACAGTTTGTGGGGATGTATAAGCCGGGTTCTACGGTCAATACCATACCGGATTCCAAGATGCGCCATTCCTGATCGATTTTATAATCACCGACATCGTGTACATCCATGCCCAGCCAGTGTCCGGTTCTGTGCATATAAAACGCCTTGTATTTTTCGTCTTTAATCAGTTTTTTTATTTTGCCTTTCAGTAACCCCAAATCGACCAGGCCGCGCGTCAATACGTCTACTGCCGCATCATGTGGCGCGAGCCAGGGTTGCCCTGGTTTTACTTGCTCTAGTGCGGCATATTGGGCATCCAGAACCAGTTGGTACAGTAATTTTTGCGGCTCGCTAAAGCGCCCAGAAACGGGGAAGGTACGGGTAATATCGGCCGCGTAATGATCGCATTCGGCACCAGCATCAATCAGCAGTAAATCGCCATTTTTTAATTTATCCGCATTATCGGTATAGTGCAGCACGCAAGCATTTTTACCGCCGGCAACAATCGATGGGTACGCCGTGTAACGCAAGCCGTGTTGCATAAAATGATGCACAAGTTCGGCTTCTATTTGATATTCGTACAGGCCAGGCTTGCAGGTTTGCATAGCCTTAATATGGGCGGCGGCTGACACTTGCGCAGCACGGCGCATTAGCTTTAATTCCTCGGAGCTTTTAAACAGGCGCATGTCATGCACGATGCGATCCAGAGAAAATAATTCGCCGGGGGCAACAGCACCGGAGCGGGCGTTGCTCTTAATGTGGTTAATCCAGTCCAGCAAGCTGTGATCCAAATCCGAATTGCGCCCCATGGGATAATACACGCGGCTTTTGTTTTCCAACATGCCGGGCAAAATATCGTCCAGATCATCAATCGGAAACGCATCGTCCGCGCCGTAATCGCCTGTTGCCCCATTAAGGCCGGCGTGCGCACCTTCCCATAAGGCTTTTTTTTCGTCAAATTCGCGGCAGAATAAAATGTATTCACCTTGCTCGCGCCCAGGAATAAAAACCGCCATAGCATCCGGCTCATTAAATCCGGTCAGGTAATAAAAATCACTGTCTTGCCGAAAAGGATAGCTGACATCGCGGTTACGGGTACGCATGGAGGCACTGCTGATTAAGGCAATATTGCCCGAACCAATGCGCTGCATGAGCTGCTTACGACGTTTTTTAAATTCGCTTTGTTTCATGATTTTTTTTAATTATTTAATGCACGGTGTCAGAGTCGATCGTGGTTAATTCATCGCGTAGCAATAAAACCGCAGCGCGACAATATTCGGTAATTTCCATAAAAGCCTGTTCATTGTCTTCGCCGTCAACCTCGGTATCCAGTCGGGTAAATTCGGCAATATCTTTGAGGATTTCACGGCCATTTTTTAGGTTGTTAACACTGGATTGACCTGCCAAACTCACGCCAAATAAAAATCCCCGACACCAACTTTGTAACGCTTCGGCCTGTTTAGTCAAGGGCTCGCTATCATCGGGCAAAAACAGATTAAAGGTATAATCGTCGCTGCTCAGCGTGCTGTGTGTAATGTTGAAAAACTTTACCAGCAAATCGCTGTATTGCTGTGATAGGATTTGTCCATCGGACAATAATTCTTTTAGCCAATAGTCGCTTTTTGTCTGTTGATTGATGCAGAGCAGCCCCGTTGCCAGGCCATGTGCTTCAGCAGCGGAATACTCAATATCACTTTGCAGTAACAGCTTATTGATTTCGGCGTAGGCCATGATGTTGTCCAGTGAGTTACGATAGCTAAAAAAAAAACAGCGCTTATGCTACCATTGAAGTTCAACTAGAATGAAATTTGTTAATTAGGTGTCGGTAAGCGGCATACGGTTGACAATGATAGATCATATTAGGCTCTGCAATGTAAACTTACTTAAAAATGGGCTGCAGATCACTTGCAATGTTAGTTACCGACATGACACAAATAGAATACGTATTAGAATTGAAATACCTTGAAGACAGGCTGGATAAGCTCATTGAGCAATATACCGCTGTTAAGAATGAAAACATTCTCCTTAAATCCAGACAAGAAATTTTGATCAAAGAAAAAGAAAGTCTTCTGGAAAAAACAAATCTCGCTAAATTACGCGTTGAGGCCATGATTAATAGATTAAAAGCAATGGAGTATGGTGCATGAATCAAAAATTTCAACCCATATCACTGACCATTATGGGCAAAGAATATAAAATCGCCTGCGATCCTGAAGAGCGGGATACCTTGGTTCGTTCCGCGCAACAGCTGGATGAAAAAATGCGCAAAATGCGCGATTCCGGCAAGATCAGCGGTCCCGATAGAATTGCGGTGATGGCGGCTTTAAACCTGTCCCATGAGCTGGAAACGGTTAAGAATCAAAATGCACTGCTAAACCAGCAACTCAGTGAGTGCCTGGATCACATGCGTAATAAAATAGAAAACGTTTTGGAAAACCAGCAAACAGAGTAAACTATTAATCGGTATCTCCTGCGGTGTTCGAGAGTGCGCTGGGTGTTTCCTGAACCTATATTACCCCCGGGGGTAAATTCCCGGTAATGTGTGCATGCCCGCTTAGGCGGGAAGCCTGATTTACCGACTGCATCCCCACTTGAACCATCGGTTCAAGGACGAAAGTGTATAACGGCACGGGTGGGAGATACGCTTTTTATTCCTCCAGTGCTTCGTTCTTCAACAACCCCGTTCTGAAAATAATTCGTGACTGGTTAGACGTTTTTTTTGTCCACGAAAAGCACAAAAGACACGAAAAAGTTTTCCCATGCTTCAGTGCATCGATGGAGCATCAAAAAAATGGTAACATTCTGCGGTTAACCCTGGGCATTACCATCTGCATTAATTATCATCCGTTTTTTTTCGTGCCTTTCGTGTTTTTCGTGGACAGATTGTAGATAGCTTTAAACGGCTTGCAGTAAATTGGGCAATGAAGTCTTGGACGTTTTTTTGACACCGGGGCAATCAATACTAAAACGCTGTACGGGATCGCCCAGTTTTATCGCCGTTAATTGCTTACCCCAAAGACAGCCAGTATCAATGGCATAACAATTGTCGCCCTCATAATAACCTAGCGTAGACCAGTGCCCGAAAATGATCCGCATAGCCCGGCTTTTACGGTTAGGGATGGCAAACCAGGGGATTAAACCTTCTGGCTGGCTGCCGATAGCCCCAGTATTGGCAAAATCCAGTCGACCATTGCTGTCGCAATAGCGCATACGGGTAAAGCAATTAATAATAAAGCGCAGTCTGGACATGCCTTTTAGCTTGGCTGACCATATATCCGGTTTGTTGCCGTACATCTGTTTTAAAAACAGGGAATAATCTGGACTTCTTAAGGTTGCTTCAGCAATTGCCGCCATATCCTGGGTGGTTTTAAAATCCCATTGTGGCGGAACTCCTGCATGCAGCAGGCAAAAATCATCGTTGTAATGAAACAACGGGCGATGTCTTAACCAGTGTATTAATTCATCTCTGTCTGATGCTTCCAATATCGGTCTGAATGAATCTTTTTTAGGGGATACTTTTGGCAAGCAGGTTGAAGCCAGCAAATGCATGTCATGATTGCCCAATACAGAGACGGCTGCCGTGCCCAAGGATTTAACAAAACGTAGCGTTTCCAAGGATTTTGGCCCACGATTGACCAAATCACCCGCAAACCACAGTTGGTCGGTGTGCTCATTAAAAGACAGGGTATCCAAAAGCCTGAGTAAATCATCAAAACAGCCTTGAATATCGCCGATGGCATAGATAGACATGATGTTAATGCAGCGTTCTTGGAATAGACAGGGTAAATTGCGGTATAGGGGTATTAAAACAATCGCCATCATCGGTACGCAGGGTATAGTTGCCTTGCATAGTGCCTACCGGTGTTTCAATCATGGCACCACTGGTGTAACGAAACGATTCACCCGGTTTTAAATAGGGCTGTTCGCCAATAACGCCATCGCCCCTGACTTCCTGGATTTTACCGTTGGAATCCGTAATCAGCCAGTGCCGTGTCATCAACTTTACCGGCACATCGCCAGCATTGGTGATGGTGATGGTATAGGCAAACACATAGCGTCCATCATTAGGAAATGATTGTGCTTCTATGAAATAAGGCGTTGCTTCAACTATAATTTTGTTTTTTTCGGTCATTATCAGATCATACTGGGTTACGTTTGGATTATTTCATCGTAACTGAAGGTGAAACGCAAGCAGGTATTGTATTGCAAAAGATAAATAACCAAGGAAATCATTTTTTCAACAACTTTTAGGGTAAAGCAGTGCATATTCACATTTTAGGTATTTGCGGAACATTCATGGGCGGACTGGCTGTTATCGCGCGGCAGATGGGTTATCAGGTCAGCGGCTCTGATCACAATGTCTATCCACCGATGAGTACGCAGCTGGAACAGCAAGGCATTCAGCTCATGGAGGGCTATAGCGCCGAAAATTTGGCTAACACGCCGGATTTGGTGATTATTGGCAATGCGTTATCGCGTGGTAATCCAGAAGTTGAAGCCGTACTCAATCGTGGGCTTAAATATGTCTCCGGCCCACAGTGGCTGGCAGAGCATGTGTTACACGATAAATGGGTATTAGGCGTTGCTGGTACCCACGGTAAAACCACCACTACCAGCATGCTCAGCTGGATTTTGGAGCATCATGGGTTTAACCCAGGATTTTTAATCGGTGGCATTCCGTTGAATTTTGGTATTTCGGCACGACTGGGTGAATCGTCGTTTTTTGTGATTGAGGCGGATGAATACGATTCAGCCTTTTTCGATAAACGTTCCAAGTTTGTGCATTACCGTCCGCGCACGGCTATATTGAATAATCTGGAATACGATCATGCCGATATTTTTCCAGACTTGGCGGCGATTCAAAAGCAGTTTCATCATCTGGTTAGAACCGTTCCTGGCGAAGGCCTGATTATTAGCCCGGAAGCTGATGAGAATATCAATGAGGTGTTAGCGATGGGCTGTTGGACACCGCAAGCGAAAACCTCGATCAACGGCGATGCAGCCTGGAATGCGCAACTCATCAAGCCAGATGGCAGCGAGTTTGATGTCGTGTTTGACAATGCAAACCAAGGCCGTGTGCAATGGTCTTTAACCGGCGATCACAATGTTTACAATGCCATGTCGGCGATTGTTGCTGCCAAACATGTGGGTATTTTGCCGAAGGATGCGATTAACGCACTGGCGCAGTTTAAAAACGTGAAGCGCCGCATGGAAGTGATTGCCAAAATCAATAATGTCACGCTTTATGATGACTTTGCACATCATCCAACGGCGATTGCCACCACACTGGATGGCCTGCGTAAACAGGTTGGAAATGAACGCATTATTGCCATTGTTGAGCCGCGCTCAAATACCATGCGTTTGGGTGTGCATACTGAAACACTGGCGCAATCGTTACACAATGCCGATGTGGCCATTATGTATCAGCCAGACAATATGGATTGGGATTTGAGTGCATTAAAGCAATATGCCAAAAACATTAATATCTGCCATACCATTGATGAAATCGTGGCGCAGATTAAGCAGGAAGCACCGGCCGGTGGTCATTTTGTATTGATGAGCAATGGCAGTTTTGGCGGTATTTATGCGCGTTTAAAAAATGAATTAGCCTAATGCGTTATTGGTACAGGCAACTAAATAAGCCTGGACTTTGACCCTAAAATTGGAAAGCAGTATGATTATCGGGGCTGCGAATAAGCGCACCTTGTTAACCACATTAAATTAGGAGATCCTTATGGGATTGCTCGACTCAATCGTAGACGTAATGAATACCCAAGCAGGCGGTACTGCTGGAACACAAGGTAATTTATTGACATCTGTCATCGGTATGCTTAATAACCCTGAAATAGGCGGTTTGTCTGGCCTGGTACAAAAGTTGTCTGCCGGTGGACTGAGTGAGCATGTCGCCTCTTGGATCGGCACTGGGGCAAATTTACCAGTATCGGCTGACCAACTTCAGGCGGTGCTGGGTTCATCCTTTGTGCAAGACATTGCCTCAAAATTGGGGATTAATGTTGCTGATGTGAGCGGGGGGCTTGCCAGTTTGTTACCGACCGTTATTGACAAGCTGACACCAGATGGCCAATTGCCCGATAACGCTAATAGCCTGTTAGAGCAGGGCTTAGCGGGTTTAATCGGTATGCTGGGCAATCAAACGGCTTAATTTTTGTCGTTACAAAATTTAAAAAGGCTTGCGGGTGTGTTATGCCGCAAGCCTTTTTATTTTACCAGTCTTTCCTTTTTCTATAAATTGAGCCGAGGGATATGTGTAATACATTTGCGTAAGCTCACGACAAACGGCATTGCAAAATTATTCTGTCGGCAACCACACGGGATCAATGCGTTTTTGTCGAACATCCGTCTTATCGAAATTTTTCCACAACTCATCGTAAGTGAGCTGGCTGACAGGATGTTGCAGCATCGGTGCAATTTCCGCCAACGGCTCCAACACAAACGCATAACGCTCAATTTCATCGCGCGGTATTTGCAAACCATCTTCATTGATGATCTGATCGCCGTAAAGTAGCAAATCCAGGTCTAGCGTGCGTGCCGAAAATTTTTTACAGCTACGGGTTCGACCGTTATCTAACTCAATTTGCCGTAGTTTCCTTGCAACTATTTTGACATCCAGCTCGGAGCCAAAGCCGACAACGCAATTGTAGAAACTATCCCCTGAAAAACCGACCGCCTCGGACTCATAAATGCTAGAAACCGTCAATTGACCAAAGCATTTCCGCAGCGCCACAAGACTGGCCGGAATATATTTCTGTTTGTCGATATTGCTACCGACACTGATATATCCATAAGGCATTTATTTTTGGCCCCTCTCGATAACAATGCCTACATCGCTGGCACCACGAATCGCACCTTTTTTATTCAGGGTAATTTTTAGCCAGGGAATAGCAAACTCAGTAAGCAAAAGGTTGGCGATTTCAACAATCAATTTTTCAACCAACAAAAATTGGCTGTCCTCAACAAAAGCAATAATACGTTTGGAAACTTTCTTATAATCCAGCGTGTATTCAATATCGTCGGTTTCAGCAGCTTTTGCTATATCAAAAGCCATTTCAATATCGAGCACAACGGTTTGTTTGGTTGTTCTCTCCCAATCATAGATGCCGATGATGGTTTCAATTTCAAGACCACCTAAAAATATGATGTCCACAGTGATTCCCAGTTATTATGTGCGATTTAAAATGCTAAGTATCAGGGAAACGCCCTGTGCTGACAAGTCATCAATAAGGAAGGTAGACATGATTGAATGGTTTTTTATTCCACTGGCCTATGTGGTAGGCTCTGTTTCCAGCGCGATTATTATTTGCAGGCTCATGGGCTTACCGGATCCGCGCGAACAGGGCTCCGGTAATCCCGGTGCTACCAATGTTATGCGTATTGGCGGCAAAAAAGCCGCTGGGATTACTTTGTTAGGCGATTTACTGAAAGGGCTAATGCCTGTCTATGCCGCCAATGTGTTTGGTGTATCGGCAGAAGCCCTTGCATTAACGGGTTTAGCGGCTTTTTTAGGCCACCTTTATCCGGTTTTTTTTAGTTTTAAAGGCGGCAAAGGTGTTGCCACCTCTATCGGCGTGTTATTGGGGTTTTCCTGGTGGTTGGGGGCGGCATTTATTGCCACATGGCTTTTGGTGTATAAGCTGCGCAAAATTTCATCACTTTCGGCGTTGTGTGCATCAGTGCTGTCGCCTGTTTATGCCTGGTTTATAATCGGCAATATTTACCTTGTGGGAGCATCACTGATTATGATGTTATTTTTATTGTACCGACATAAAAGCAATATCCAGCGATTGCTTGCCGGACAGGAGCACTAAGCAATAGCCATCTACTCTTAATTTGAAACTCATGGATGAACGCGACTAAACTCGCGTGTTTTTTGCAAAACACTACTATTTATTTTGATCCGATCGTCCATTTTTTGTGGTTTATTATCGCAGGTGTAAAGTTATCAAACGGTGCTTCATAACGAGGCGTTTTACGTCGGTCATAAGGTGCAAGTGCATGTAAATGGTCGGGGTAGAGCTGCCAGTAATTGTCACCTTCCATGTCGGGGTCTTCTGAATGAACAATAAGCGGTTTAATACCGAAATTGTTTACTATTTCTTGAAACGCGGGTAATACTTTCATTAAAGTAATATCCAGTTCACAATTGGACAATACAAATGTTTCAAAAAGAATAGCGTGCTGCAAAAAAAGCTCTAAACTGGCTCGATACAGATTATTACCTAGCCTCTGATGTTGCATTACCCATTTAGAGCAATCAATTATATTTTGGGGGGTTAATTGTGGAAATTCTTGAAGAAATAGATTGTGATGAAAGTCCATAAAAGGTTTTCCTCTAAAGGTTTTGCATTCCCTTATTGGATAACCATTGTATTGGTTGAAGTTAATAATTGTACTGTAACGTATTTTTCTGCCGCCGTTTCGACCTAAGCCCTCAAAAAATCCCATACGTCCTGAAGCGTATTTGCAAGGGTTGTTTGGACAAAACTTATCCTCTTCAATTGTGAGAATAAGTAAATTTAAATGATATTTTTCACATAACTGAACCACCCTGCGCATTTCATAATTTGGCGTTGCAATTTGACGAAGCATAATAGCGGTTCGAGGCTGCGGTTTGCATCCTCGACCCCAATATGCACTCAAAGGATCAGCGATATTTAAAGATGGTAACTTTAAATTTTGTTTTTGCCTGGCATCCAGTATATCTACCGCTTTATCAATAGGCGTGTAAAGCAGTTGACGCAAATCCTCTATCTGTTGTTGCTTAGAAATATCAGAAAATATCATAAGGCTTTCGCCAATGACATAGTCTCAACAAGAAATTTAAAAAAAATGTTAAGGTTCTGTGTGCTCAACCAGTGCCACAGCATGGCGATTAAGTTACCAAAGAATGCAGAAATGCAAATCCAGTAACCATTGCTAACGATTACGCTGCATATAAAGACTTGCCAGTCCTGTGTGGTAATTCCGTTAAAGCGACCTTTACGGAAATAAGCCGTTGTGATGAACGGGTCAGAGATGACACACAGGAAAAGAAATACTGCTTTGGGTTGTTTACTGATACGGCACAATAAGCGGCCAGTAAGATTTGTGGGTTGCTGCGCTGTAAAGTTGTGTAAGGTGCCGCCACCAATCCAGTCTATCTGCATTTTTTCATAAAGTTGTAAGGTTAAGGCGCATTGAATCAAAGAAAGTAGTGTCATCAATCCGCCACCCATTAGCATGCCCCAGGTGAAGACAGCATAAACATAGATGACGTGATCAAACACCCAGTTAAAAGCCGCATAGAGTAAATGACCCAGTCCAATGATTGTGAAACGTTTATAGTTATGTCGTGTTTTCATTGACAGCAATAATGATGTCTTTAGGCCAAGGTGAGCGGATGCCCCTTGTTGACATAATCATTTCAGTG
>NZ_FUKJ01000192.1 GCF_900163745.1 Crenothrix polyspora | reverse complement strand
GGTTTAACACTGATTGCCATCAGCACTGGTGCGGTATTAGCATGGATTTATGAAGATTGGGTGCTGTTAAATTATTGCATTATCTTCATTGCTGCCATTATTGTGTTTTTGATATTCAATCTGCGGATTTTTGGCCGCGCCAGTACAAAAATATTTTTGGGTGATACTGGTAGTACGCTGTTTGGTTTTATTGTCTCGTTGTTATTGATTTATATCTCGCAGGGCGAAGACCGTCTCATTACTCCGGTGACGGTGCTTTGGGTGCTGGCCATTCCGCTTATTGATTCGGTCTCAACTATGGTGCGCCGTATCGCCAATGGCCGCTCGCCTTTTTTTCCTGATCGGGAGCATTTTCATCATATTCTGCCTTTAACCGGCTTAAACAATAGACAAACACTGCTGGTCATTTTGGCAAGTTCATTAGGACTCACGCTTGTCGGCATTACTGCCAGCCTGGTCTTTCATGTACCTGATGGCATATTGTTGGCCTTGTTTTTATGTGTTTTTACCGGCCACTATCTGGCTATGGGAAAAATCAATGAGCGTGCAAAAAAAGAACGCCGAAAAGTAGAGGCACTGCCGCCTACCGTCATAGTCGATAGAAGAAAGGCTGAGAGGCGTGCGCTTGGCCACAATACGGTTATTATTGAAGAGCGCAGAAGAAATGATCGTCGGGTACGCACTGTTCCGATTACTTTCGAAGATAGGCGTAAAGGGGATAGACGCGATGGACAAACATAAGTGTCGCTTGGATAAAGTAGGTAGCCTTTTTTACGAATAACGGCAAAAGGTGGCGAATGTACGAGACACGCGCCACCCTTGCTTGGTGATTTTAACTGAATATCGCCTTGATTTTGGCAAATAAGCCAGTCGGACTGCTTATGTGTTCTTCTACTTCTTCCTTGATTTCGGCACTGGCCGTATCCCACAGAGATTCAATATCAACCTTTAGTTCTTCCCAGGCTTCTTCTGTTGCGTCTTTTATGGTTTCAAATTTTGCTTCAGCTTCAGAAAATTTGACATTTAAGTTTGCGATTTGCTCATCGAGTTCTATTTTAAGATCATCCGTAGCGTCACTGGCTTTAGCTTGCAAGACATCTAACTCAGATTTTAGGCTGGCGATATGGTCTTGTAATTTAGCTTGAATTTCATCTTTCGTCATAGCAGTTTTCTCTCCAACTCAGGTTTAAAAGACGCTTTTGTTAAACAAGAAGCGTGAAACAGTTATTGTTGTTCTACAGTTTTTTTTTCTGTTTTCCATAAAGTCCAAGCGCCGTAGCCTAAACCAAGCCAAGCCGCGTATTTTATGAGAGGGGATGCAATTAATGCCAGAATACTCATGACAATGATAGTGAGTCCGTCCCAAGACGAACGTTCGGTTATACGTTTTTGTCCCCAGTCGATTACAGAATTCACCATCGACATCCACGATATTTGCGCCATGCACCCTCCAAATTTATTCAGGTTACAACAAAAAAACCGGAGTCTGACGACCATAGGTTGCAATGGCGGCAGGACTCAATCGACAAAGTACTATAAAACATTAAAACATACAATACCAATCCAGTACGCTTTCGATAAAGCGTAACAGATTGTTGCAATTAGAGGTGAGTGTAGGAGTAAGATTTGCAGGGTAACAAAAATTTTTTGTTGCCTATTTTAGTATTGATCGTATTTTTGGCGGCAATCAGGCTCTGGCGCAGACCCAAATATCAACTTGTTTTACACCAGACTTTTTTAATACTGCTGCCAGTTCGTGTACGGTCGAGCCGGTGGTCATGACATCATCAACAAGCGCAACATGTTGCGCAGTTATCGGTTTAATCACTGAAAAAGCATTGCTTATGTTGTGCCGGCGTTCTTTGGCAGTCAATGACGTTTGGTGTGGGGTATCGCGATGGCGAATGCAACTGTCAACATCCAGCGGCAGCTTTAATTGTTTGGCGACCGTTCTGGCAATTTCAATTGATTGGTTAAACCCGCGTTCCCTGTAGCGGGATTTATACAAGGGTACTGGCAGAATAAGATCGGGTCGCTCGGCATGGGTTTGCAGATAATTAGCCAGAAGACTACCCAGCAATCGCGCATTTTTGTAGTTGGCACTAAATTTGAGTGACGTAATCAGGTATCGCGGTGCGCCTTGGTGCAGGAATGGAGCGTAGGTTCTATCAAAGGCCGGATTTAGAGAACTACAGCGCCCACAAAGGCTTGCGGCAGGAATTTTTATGTCCAGTACTTCAGCACATTGTCGGCAACCGTGGTGATTGCCAGGTAAATGCCGGTAACAGGAGTCACACAGATCCAGGTTCGTCATGCCCGCATTGCCGCATAAGATACAGATAGGTGGTAGCGTGTAATTCTGTATAATATTAAGCCAGTTGTATCCTGTTTTCATGGTGTCAAGTTGACAAGTGCGTCCTCGATAGTCATGCCCTTTACTATAGCTGGAGATTGGAAAAAATGTCTGCAAACCTTGTAAGTAGCCGTCAGGGTGTATCGATGATGCGTCATGATTGGTGTCTGGATGAAGTACAAACCCTGTATGCGATGCCATTTAATGATTTGATTTTTAAAGCGCAAACCGTACACAGAGAACATTTTGATCCGAACGAAATTCAAATCAGCAGTTTATTGAGCATCAAAACCGGTTCCTGTTCGGAGGATTGTGGTTATTGCCCACAAAGTGCCCGTTATGATGCGGGTGTGAAATCAGAAGCCTTAATGCCGGTTGATGCAGTTTTGCAGATGGCGCAACGTGCCAAAGATCAAGGTGCGTCACGTTTTTGTATGGGGGCAGCGTGGCGTAAACCCAAAGATAAGGATGTTGAGCGCGTTATCGAAATGGTGCAAGGCGTGAAGGCGCTGGGCATGGAAACGTGCGTTACGCTCGGCATGTTAACCGATGCACAAACCGATCGTTTGAAAGAAGGCGGACTGGATTATTACAACCATAATCTGGATACCTCGGAAGACTATTATTCGGAAGTTATCACTACGCGCACTTACCAGGATCGCCTGGATACGCTGGAGCGGGTTAGAAACGCCGGTATTAACGTCTGTTGCGGTGGTATCGTCGGCATGGGGGAAAGTGATGTTGATCGTGCCAACTTGCTGATACAGCTCGCCAACATGCCCAAACACCCCGAAAGCGTACCGGTGAATATGTTGGTGCAAGTTGAAGGCACGCCGCTGATGGGCACAGAAGCGTTGGATCCACTGGTTTTTATCCGAACGCTTGCGGTAGCCAGAATCATGATGCCCAAGTCTCGCGTGCGCTTGTCGGCGGGGCGTAACAACATGAGCGATGAAATGCAGGCGCTGTGTTTTCTGGCCGGTGCTAATTCCATTTTTTACGGGGACAAATTGCTGACTACCGACAATCCCATGACCAATGATGACTTGGCGTTATTTAAACGCCTGGGCGTGTATTCCGGCGGTTCGAGTTACGCTTAATGGCTGGGCCGTTTGCGCATTTGGCGGATGATCTTGAAAGCATTCGCCAAAAAAATCTATATCGTTCCAGACGTGTTATCCAGTCCTCACAAGGCGTTCATGTACAAATTGATGGCAGGACGTTGGTCAATTTTTGCAGCAATGATTACCTAGGGCTAGCGCAACATCCTGCTGTGGTGAAGGCATTTAAAAATGCTGTCGATGAATACGGTGTCGGTAGCGGTTCTGCACATTTGATTTGTGGTCACAGCGTTATTCATCATGCTTTAGAGGAAGAGTTGGCGGCATTTACCGGACGTGATAGGGCTTTGCTGTTTTCTACCGGCTATATGGCCAATCTGGGGGTGATGACGGCCTTATTGGATCGTTCTGATGCTGTGTTTGAAGATCGCCTTAACCATGCGTCTTTACTGGATGGCGGCTTATCTTCTGGCGCTAAATTTAAACGTTATGCGCACGCCGATGTCGACAGTCTTGCGGTACATTTGCAACAAGCGACTGGCAACAAGCTGGTGGTGACTGATGGTGTGTTCAGCATGGATGGCGATTTTGCGCCGTTGGACGACTTATCGCGCATCGCAAAACAGGAAAACGCCTGGCTCATGGTGGATGATGCGCATGGTTTGGGCGTTATCGGCGAGCAGGGCGGTGGACTGTTGGAATATTACGGGTTAAGTCAGGCGGATGTGCCGATTTTGATGGGCACTTTGGGCAAAGGTTTTGGTACATTCGGTGCTTTTGTGGCGGGTTCTGAGACGCTGATTGAAACCTTGATACAAAAAGCCCGAACTTATATTTATACCACCGCTTTGCCGACGGCAGTTGCAGCAGCGACCCGCGCCAGTTTGCAGTTAGTCATCCAGGAAGCTTGGCGACGCAGCAAGCTTAATGCACTGACGCAACGGTTTAAATGCGGGGCAGGGCAGTTGGGTTTGACTTTAATGCCCTCGTCGTCAGCCATACAGCCGATTAGGGTTGGCGGCAGTCACACGGCGGTCGCCCTAAGCAACGCTTTGTTCGATGCCGGATTTTTAGTCAGTGCCATTCGGCCACCGACTGTGCCGCAAGGCAGTGCGCGGTTGCGTATTACCTTTTCGGCCTTACATGACGAGCAGCATGTTGACCAATTGTTGGATGCTTTGGGCAAAATAATGCATGACTAAAATTCATCACTATACATTAGGTAGCGGTAAGTCGATAGTCCTGGTGCATGGCAGGGCGATGCACAGTGGTGTTTGGCGTGATTTTGCCAAACAGTTGGCACAGCATTATCGTGTGACTTGTGTTGATTTGCCGGGGCATGGCTACAGCGAGTCGTGCGATGCGTTTACTTTGGCCAATATCAGTGCCGCATTAGTGGGTGCCGTCGAAGATGAAAACAGTTGCTGGCTGGGTTGGTCGTTGGGCGCAACCGTGGTGTTGGATTTGGCCGCGCGTTACCCTGAGCGTGTTAACGCCTTAATTTTGCTGGCCGGTAATCCTAGGTTTGTACAAGCACCTTCTGGACTAGATGATAACTGGCCGGGCATGGCTGTTGATATATTCGACACATTTGCCAATAATCTACGCAATGATCCTCAATCCACCCTGGCGCAATTTTTATCTTTACAAGTGCAGGGATTGCCTTACGCGAAAACCACGTTGCGACAATTTAAAGAATTGTTATCTGAGTGCAGTTTTCCTTGTCAAAATATTTTACAATCAGGTTTGGCGCTATTGAGGCACAGTGATATGAGGACGGTATTGGCGAGCCTAGATATTCCGGTTTCGGTCATATTGGGTACGAAAGATGTATTAGTGCCGGTCGCCGTAGGTCAGTATCTGTGTGATAACACTTCGAAAATTCAGTTAACTAGCATTGAAGGTGCGGGTCACGCGTTGTTCTTATCGCACACCCCGCAAGTATTGGCAGTGATTTCCCAGTTTATGGATGAGCAATGAGTTTTGGTTTTAATCTCGATAAGCATAAAATTAAACAGGCTTTTTCTCAATCGGTTTTGACATACAATGACGTGACGCAATTACAGCGCACTGTTGGTAAGGCATTGTTGCAACATATTAAACTACCTGATGTAACGGATACTTTATTGGATTTAGGCTGTGGCACCGGGTTTTTAACCGCCGAGTTATTGACGTTACTGCCGTGTGAACGCATGATTGCCCTGGATATGGCGTTACCTATGGTGCAGGCGGCGAGACTGAAGTTAAGAAATTTCGATAACGTGACCTATATCTGCGCTGATGCACAACAGTTACCTATTGCTGAACACGCGGTTGGCCATGTATTTTCTAATCTGATGCTGCAATGGTGTGTTGATCTTGAAGCTGTTTTCACCGAAATTCGCCGAGTGTTGAAACCGGGAGGGCAGTTAGTTTTTTCTATCTTCGGCCCCCAAACTTTACAAGAATTAAAACAGGCATGGGCAGTTGTTGATAACTATAATCATGTCAATTATTTTTACAGCATGAGTGAGCTGGAGGCTTTTTTACGCCAAGCAGGCTTTACTATCCTAAAATATGAGCGTCAATCTTATGTATCAAGCTATGAATCTGTGTTGGTGTTGATGAAAGAATTAAAACAAATGGGTGCTCACAATGTTAACGGGGGACGTAATAAACGCCTGACCACAAAAAATCAGATGCAAAATATGATGGCGGCGTATCCAAAGTGCATCGATACGGATCGAATTTTGGCAACGTTTGATGTCATTACCCTGGTTGTGCGAGCGTAAGCGGTTATGGAAAAAGGCTATTTTATTACCGGCACCGATACCAATGTCGGTAAAACCTGGGCAACTGTTGCGCTGATGCGCTATTTTAAACAGCAGGGCAAATCGGTAGTGGGTATGAAACCCGTGGCTTCTGGGTGTTTTATTGAGCAGGGGATGCCAAGAAATTTAGATGCTTTGCTGATACAAAAAAATGCTTCAGTCCAGGTAAGTTACGATGTGGTTAATCCTTATGCTTATCAATTGCCGGTTGCGCCGCATATTGCCGGCATGAAAAACCCTGTCGAGCTGGCTAATGTGCTGGCCAAATTTGAACAATTGAAAACATTAGCGGATGTCGTGTTAGTTGAGGGTGTGGGCGGCTGGTATGCACCGATTAATAATCACCAGGATGTCAGTGATTTGGCGCTAGCATTAGGATTGCCGGTTATTTTGGTGGTGGCTATCAAGCTTGGCTGTATTAATCATGCAAAACTGACTTTTCAGGCTATTGTACGTTCTGGGCTAGTCTGTGCCGGTTGGATTGCCGTATGCACGGAACCAGAGTTACTGTGCCTGGACAGTAATATCCAAACCTTAAATGCCTTGCTAAACACACCTATGTTGGGTGTTTTGCCTTTTATGGAAAGCGTTGATTTCGATATTTTATCCACGCAGTTAACGCTCTGTTAAAAGACATTGAAAAAAATCCTTGAATGCTAGCCAGGGACTGTAAATAGGGTAGGGTAATGTCCACCTTGAATTAAGATAGGAGCTGGTTTATGAGTATGCCAAGTTTGGAAGATTTACCGCGTTATACTTATGATGATTATAGGCAATGGCAAGGTCGCTGGGAACTGATCTACGGTGTGCCTCATGCCATGAGTCCTACACCCAGCATTGCACACCAGTCTATCAGCCAACATATTGCCAGCCAGTTAGAACGCGCTTTGGAAAACTGCCAGGAATGTTATGCCCTGCTGCCCGTTGACTGGAAAATTGATGAAGAAACCACCGTTCAGCCCGACAATTTAGTGGTGTGTGGGGAGCTGGAGAAAACGGCCTATCTGAGCAAAGCCCCAACCCTGATTTTCGAAATACTTTCCAAGTCTACCGCACATAAAGACCGCACTACCAAATTCAAACTTTATGAACGGGAAGGGGTTCGATACTACGTGATCGTTGACCCAAAAGAAAGTATTGCCAAAGTCTATCGCTTGCAGGATGGGCGTTACGTTAAGGTGCTGGATGCCGGTAAGGACAACGTTGAATTTGATTTAGGAAAGTGCAGTATACAGTTCGAATTCGCCAAAATTTGGTTGTCTGATTTCAATTAATAAATGGCAGCCATTCTCCTGTTTAAAAAAGAGAGGTTAATACCCAAAAGCATAAAAGAATGTTTTTGAGTTTTGTCAACCAGTAGATCGATTTGTAAAATTAATTTTTAAATTGGCTTAATATTTGCTTTGTTTTTTAGTAAGCAATATTTTGATATTTCTGAGGTATTTTTCGTTAGATTTGCCAATATTTTCTGGGTTTTTTCTATGAAATTTTGGCTGCACCTGTCTATTGTTTTTACAATGAAAAGAGTTTGCTAGCTATGCAATATCTTAATAAAAATATTTAGGTGTATAGGAAATAAGATTAAAATTATAGATTATGAGTGTCTGTTTTTTTTACATCTAAAAAGTATAGAGGTTGTTCCGGTATCAAAGAATATTGTTATGGACTCATATTTAATAAAAACAAATATCGTACCAGCCATTCCCGCTCATAGCCTAAGTATATTGATTTTAAACACATTTTATTTTTCGCGGTCGCACTAAAAAACATTATAAATCAATATACATAAGTTCATTTTTGGCATTTTATGTATTTTTTTCTCTAAGTTAGCGATTTTAAAGGTAAATTAGCGCGAGACCATAAAAAATAAATCATTTAATATCAATCGCTTAAGTCATGAGCGGGAACGCCTGATATCGTACAGTTATTGGGATTCTTTAATTATTAGTTCGGCTCTATAATTTAATTGCACACTTTCCGAAGTTACTGGCTTAATTGAAAGAGCTTTAGAAACGTTTTTAACAAGTAAAGTAAAGATGAGTTGCCAAACGATTTTTCAATTGGGGTTGCCCCCAATGCTGTTGCTTTGTACGGAACGCGAACATGCACGACCAAAACTTTAAAAATCTGATTCTGGATTATCCGCGCGAAGCCTTGGCTTTTTTCGCGCAGGAAGAAACGAGTGAGAATTTAAATCAGGCGTGGATTATCCCGATACGTCAGGAGCAATTGAAAGATCGTTTAGGGGATCGTTTTCGTGAACTCGATGTGCCGTTATTAGTGGAATGGCCGAATGGGGATCGTGAGGCTATCGTGTTTGTCCTTGAAGAAGAAACCCAAAGCAATCGATTTTCAATCCATCGCCTTGCACATTATTGTCTGGATTTGGCAGAATTGATGGAAACTGACCGTGTTATTCCGGTGGTCATCTTTTTAAATGCAGGGACAAGACGAGACAGTTTGCGATTGGGTGGTGACCGGCATAGCTATTTGGAGTTTCACTATTTAGCTTGTGATTTAAAGCGTTTGTCAGCCAGTGATTACAAAGACAGCAGCAATATTATCGCGCGGTTGAACTTGCCGAATATGAGT
>NZ_FUKJ01000287.1 GCF_900163745.1 Crenothrix polyspora | reverse complement strand
CGCCCAAACTTTGAGATCGGCAGTAATGTAGTCGCCATCATGGGTCACAATCGCTGCCGGGGTAATTTCAACCACACGTCGACCCAATTTAAGGTCAATGCCCAGCGCTACCAACTGCCGCTGCGTGGCTAAAGCTAACCGGGCCGGCAATGCCGGTAGTAATTGCGTTGCCGCTTCAACGATGCACAGCTTAACGTCATTGGCATCCCGTAAGCCATAAGTCGCCAGCACGTTGGTGACTTCGTGCAATTGTGCCGACAACTCAACGCCGGTTGCGCCCGCACCGATAATGGCGATAGACAGCGGCTTAACCAGCTTGCCTTCATTGCCGACATAATTTTTAATGTAGGTTTCCAGCAAATGCTTCTGAAATTTAAACGCTTGTGTGGTGGTATCCAAAAACATGCAATGCTCAACAACGCCTTTAACATTAAAGGTATTGCTAACACTGCCTACTGCCATCACCAAGGTGTCGTAACTGATGGTGCGTTTAGGGATAATCTGCTCGCCTTCTGCATTTATTGTCGCACTGACATAAATTTCTTTTTTCTGCCGATTCAGGCCTTCCATTTTACCCAGTCGAAAACGGAAATGATTGCGATAGCCTTGTGCCAGATAATCAACCTGTTCAGATTCATCCAGCGTACCGGCGGCAACCTCATGCAGCAGGGGCTTCCAGATATGCGTAGCGGTTGCATCCAGCAAGGTAATTTCAGCCAGACCTTGTTTGCCTAATTTTTTTCCCAAGCTGGTAACCAGCTCAAGTCCTGCTGCCCCACCCCCCACAATCACGATTTTATGTACTTCACCGTTATTTGGCATCACTCCCCCTCTCACATTAATGTTGCGTCAGTATTCTACTTTCCAATGGCTGTAAACAGACGGCATTCCTTTTTCTTGCACGACATTATATCGAATCAATTTGGGCTTGGCTGGATTAGCTGTTGAATTAGCGTTAATTTATTGGCGGGGTAAATCGAGGGCATGTTACGAGAAGTGAATTAAATCCAGAAATGGGTAGCCAGATTTAATCCATCCTTCAATTGTTAATGAACGCAATCAAACTGTATCAGCAGTCAGCTTAACTCCCAGCGCCCGAACCACTTTCATCACCGTTTCAAATCGTGGTTTTGCTCCTGGAGCCAATGCCTTGTACAAGCTTTCTCGGCCTAATCCTGAATCTTTGGCCAGTTGTGTCATGCCACGGGCACGGGCAACATCCTTCACTGCTATTAAAAACATATCTGGGTCAGGATCTTCCAATGCTGCGGTCAGGTATTCTGCAATGGTGGCTTCGTCGGTCAAATAATCAGCTGCATCAAAAGGGGTAAAGTTTGTCATTAGGGTTTCTCCTTCAAGATTTTAGCCATGCTAATGGCCTTGTCAATGTCGCGTTTCAGTTTCTTTATCGTAGCTAAGTTTCATGGTTTAAATCTGAAGAATAATATCTGGAAATTTGATAAAACCGGCTTTAAGCATCAGGCGGCCAATTTATGAACGCCCAAACTTTCCCGTTTGGCTTCCAATTGCCACACATCATAAGCAGCTTGAGCTGCAAGCCAAGATTCAGCACTTTTACCAAATGCCAATTCCAAGCGCACCGCCATCTCGGCACTCATGCCAGTTTTTCCGTTAACCAATGCGGACACGGTTTTACAGGTCACATTCAAATGACTAGCAACTTGGGTAATACTTAAACCCAATGGCTGCAACCACAATTCAGACAAAATTTCGCCCGGATGGGGCGGGTTAAACATGCGCATAATATTCCTTTAGTGGTAGTCCAGATAATCGACAACATAAACATTGCCATCCTCAAACCGAAAGATAACACGCCAGTTGGCTTGTACTGTTAGCGTCCAGAATTCAGCGCGATCACCTTTTAAGCCGTGCAAATGCAAAGCGGGCGCGTCCAGATCGCTCAATTGAGTGGCAATGAGATTAAGAATTGTCAAAATTAACAGGATGATAAAGTGCGGCTTATCGGATTATACTTGTCCCCAGTAGGTACTTCATCATTCTACGTGTTATCAATGCACAACACCTTCGCCAAACTTATAAGGTAAGGGGCTTTAGTGGCCATTGACAAATAGCTGGCCA
>NZ_FUKJ01000409.1 GCF_900163745.1 Crenothrix polyspora | reverse complement strand
GAGCGCGAAAAATAAAATGTGTTTAAAATCAACATAGTTAGACCATGAACGGGAATAGCTGGTTCAGGGTGATGAGCGTGATTTGATTTATTTCTCCATCACCTTTGGTAAGGATGCCGATGGTAAGTTGAGTATGAATTTTGGCCCGATTAATCAAGCGGGTGGCACGCGCAGATTAAATGTTGCGGTGACAAGAGCCAAAGAAGAAATGCACGTGTTTGCTTCATTAAAACCGGAACAGATCGATTTATCACGTACCAGTGCGGAGGGTATCAGGGATTTAAAACATTTTCTTGAATATGCTCAACGGGGGGCTTCTGCGCTGACTGAAGCAATAGGCGCATCCGGTGGCTTTTTTGATTCGCCATTTGAACAAGCCGTTGCTGAACAGCTACAGGCAAAAGGCTGGGTAACACATTCGCAAGTAGGGGTATCTGGATTTAGAATTGACCTTGGTGTGGTGAATCCTGATGCGCCAGATCAGTATCTTAGTGCTGTCGAGTGTGATGGTGACAGTTACCATAGTTCCGCTACTGCCAGGGATCGTGACTTTTTAAGGGAGCATGTATTAAGAGGTTTGGGCTGGGAAGTCATTCGTATCTGGTCGACGGATTGGTGGATTGACTCCGAGTCAGCTTTAGAACATGTTGATGCACAATTACATAAGTTGTTGGCCAAATATCGGGCGAAACTTTAGCCATAATGGGTTAAACATGGGATGAAAACTAAAGCCCCTACATCAATGCTGAAAAGAGACTGTGTAAGTAGATGTGTTAGTATGGATTTGTGCCTTGTCACCACTCAAAACCCTATGGGACTTTGGTGTCGTTTGTTTAAACTCACCGAAATTTAGCGTATGGAGAAATATGCCGCTATTTGACAAATTAATTGCGTTGATACGCCTGTTAACTATATTGAGCCTAAGGTGAACTGATAAAGATGACTGAAGAAAGTATCCGATATTTGAAGGAGAACATTCCTATTCTGGCCAATGCAGCTGTCAAACAAGCTTATTGGCAAGCATTGGCAACCGGCAGTAATGTGCTGTTTTGTGAAAATGACTTAATGGCTCGCTCTGTCAAATTGAGTTGGTATCCCCCTATACAACTGATTTAGGAAAGCTATATTACAGCAGCTCATTGCCGGTTTTTCTCCCACATATGAGACAAAGTTGTGAAGGGGGTTTTAATTTTCTGTGTGTTGCATAGTTATATACATTAATGTATATAAAGGAGTTTATTTATGTCACCGGGTAATTATTCAGACCCCCACCTTAAAATTCCTTCTCCTTTGGGATAAGGCTAGGATGAGG
>NZ_FUKJ01000410.1 GCF_900163745.1 Crenothrix polyspora | reverse complement strand
CCGCCACTAAAGGATTAGGATCTTGCATGGCGACTACAACGCGGCTTATACCCGCAGCGATTAACGCATCACAGCACGGCGGTGTTCGGCCATGATGACTGCACGGTTCCAGGGTGACATAAGCGGTCGCACCTCTGGCATCCTGGGTGTTTTTTAAGGCTTGAGGTTCTGCATGCGGCAGGCCTGCTTTAACATGCCAGCCTTCACCAATAATGGTGTTGTTTTTGACTAAGACACAGCCCACCCGTGGATTGGGATCGGTGGTATAAATCCCCTTTCTAGCCAGAACAAGTGCTCTTGCCATGTACAGCGCATCTTGTGCGAACATTATTTTTTTTGTAAGTGCTCAATCATATCGGTAAACTCGCTGACATCCTGAAAACTACGGTACACAGACGCAAAACGTACAAAGGCGACATGATCGAGGCCGCTTAATTCTTTCATGACTTTTTCACCTAATTCATGGGTTGAGATTTCTCTTTCACCACTGGCCATTAATTCTTTTTTGATACGATAGACGGCATCTTCAATTGCATCGCTGTTGACAGGTCGTTTTTCCAAGGCTTTGAGCATACCGGAGCGGAGCTTGCTTTCGTCAAAATGCTCACGGATACCCTCACGTTTAACAATACGCGGTAAGGTTAATTCGGCGACTTCAAAGGTGGTAAACCGCTCTTTGCAAACATTGCACTCGCGACGCCGGCGCACTTGGTCGCCTTCATTAGCCAGTCTGGAATCGAGCACGCGCGTATCTTGTACCCCGCAAAACGGACATCGCATAAGTTACTGCACTACCACGTGCTAAACGTTATTTTTTGAATTAAGTGGATGACCCCTACAGGTCTTGTAAAGCACTTATCGTGTATTTCTGGAATACTGTGCGCTTGAATATAACACAAATAATATAAAACTCTACAAGATGAACAATGACCATCATGACCGCCGTTAAGTACGTTTTATAAATCTATGTTACAAAAGAAGTTTGTGGTCAATGGCGATAAAGCGGCTGGCTGCGTTAATTAGAGACGGTGCGGTGAGTAACGGTACGCCATAGACTTCAGTAGTGATTGTATATGAGCTGCCGACTTTATCGAGCAGCATGTCAAAGTCACCATCACCGGACAGCAGGATAATGGTATCCACTTTAGGTGCGTACTCAATAACATCCAGGGTGATCCCTACATCCCAATCGCCTTTGGCAGAGCCGTCACTGCGCTGGATGTAGGGTTTTAGTTTGACAACAAAGCCAATGCTTCGAAGAATTTGCTGAAAACTTTGTTGCTTGCTGTCATTTTTGTCAATTGCGTAAGCGAAAGCAGCAACGACTTTCCTGTTTTGGGTGGCTTGGTTCCAGAACGCCTGGTAATTAAAATGCTTTTGATAGCCTTGTTTTACCGTGTAGTAAATATTTTGTACATCGACAAAAATAGCGACCCGTTCCATTAGCGTTCTGCCATCCTGGTTATTTGAGGAATGAACAGCAATAATCGGTAGCTGTTTTGATGTTAACAGTAAATTTTGCGTTGGCGGGTACATCAAAAGATTGGCCGCCAGTTATGGTTAACCAGTTTTCTGATCCGGGTAGCAGGACATCCAGATCACCGTCAATGATTTCCATGATTTCTGGATCGGCGGTATTGAAGGTGTATTCACCAGGCAACATGAAGCCCAAGGTTTTTACCGAGCCATCGGCAAAACGAATAGTACGGCTGCTGACATTGCCGCCAAAATAAACATTGGCTTTTTTTACTACCGATACATTATTGAATTCTGACATTTTTATCCGTACATTAATGAGTTATAAAATTGCAGTCACTGCTCAGCCGTTTCAGGCAACTTTTATTCTTGAGCAGCTACAAATTGCGCAGCAATGATAGCAGATTAGCAAGGTAAAATCTCAGGCTTTAAATCAATGGCTTGGTATGGCGCTGGAGCTATTTAACAGCGTGATAAAATGAGCTATCTTTGGGTTTTTTACGCAATAATGTCGCTGGTAAATCCAATAATACGTTAAATAGCAACTGGAGACTAACATGACGATTAAAATAGGAACGCCTGCCAATGATAAAAACATCCAGGGTAGCAACGGCAGTGATGATCTCTACGGCTTGGCAGGGCATGACATATTGCACGGCAATAAGGGTGCGGATCTGCTTTCGGGTGGTGCGGGTAATGACATTTTAGACGGTGGCGCGGGGGCTGATACGCTGAATGGCGGGGTGGGTAAAGATGTTTTCTTTTACGGTGCTTATAAGCACGCTGACCACGACACCCTTGTCGACTTCAGCATTGACGATCGCCTCGATTTTTCAAAAATAGCGACGCATCATTTCATCGGCAATCAAACATTTAATGGCATTGCCGGTGAAATCCGTTATGGCTATCAACCAGATTACCTTGACGGTGCGATTCCTTTCTCGACCTTGCTGGATTTAACCACTGTCGAAATCGACAGTGATGGCGATGGTGAGGCGGATGTTTTTTTAACGGTCAATGGCCGAATCAATTTTGTTGAGACAGCAGCAAAATCCGGACAGCTGGTTTTTGCATCAGGGCTTAACAGGGTGGGTAGCAACGCTAGCGAAAAAATGACTGGCGGTTCGGGTAACGACACTCTATCGGGTTTAGGTGGCAATGATACCGTGCTTGGTGGTGAGGGCAATGACAACCTCCTGGGTGGTGATGGGGCCGATACGCTGGATGGTGGATTTGGGCTGGATACCTTAACGGGCGGTGGCGGAAATGATACGTTTCGGTTTAGTGATGTGGGGGCCAGCAGTTATGAAAGCATTACCGATTTTACCGGTAAAGACCAGGTCTTTATTACAGCATCTGTTTTTGATTATATCGGCGATCAGGTTTTTACCGGTACACCTGGTGAGTACCGATTTTATCAAGGTTCGGACAATTATGATCAAAGCCGGTTAGAGTTGGATTTAGACGGTGATATGCAAGTGGATGCAGCGATTTTGTTCGGCAAAAATTTTGCCACTATGCTGCAGGAAACTAAACCAGGTTCAAGGCATCTGGTTATTGCCAATGGTGCAACGCTGACGGGCACGGCAGGAAATGACACACGGATAGCCGCTAATGGTAACGATACCCTGAACGGACTGGCCGGTAATGATAAGCTGAATGGTAATAGGGGGAATGATGCCCTGAATGGTGGTACTGGCAATGATACCTTAACTGGCGCTAGTGGCGATGATACGCTTAAAGGTGATGCAGGCGCAGACCTGCTGATGGGAGGTCAGGGTGTTGATCTGTTAACAGGCGGTGCTGATAAGGATGTGTTTCGGTTTTTATCCCTCACGGATATACAAAGTCCCAGCAGTGCGGCTTCTACGTTTGCACATAATGATACGATCACTGATTTTAGCGTCGGCGATAAAATTGATCTTGCCGGTATCGATGCCAATCTTAATCAGGCTAATAACCAGAAATTCAGCTTTATTGCCGGAAAAGATTTTTCTGGAATTGCTGGTGAGTTAAGGTATGACAGTGCAAATAATTTGTTACAAGGCGATATAAATGGTGATACCGAAGCTGATTTTCATCTCGAAATAACCGGTGTCACAACCCTGGCGGGAAGTGCCTTGGTTTTATAAGAGAAAACGATCATGAAAATGCAGTCTAAGCCGTTAAGGCAACCCAATCCGGCTGATATGCAGGCATTGGAGCAACTTTTTCAAAGTGGACATTTTTCCCAAGCTGAAGCCAAGGCTCAAGCGTTACTGGCGGCATCCCCTAAAATGCTGGCGTTGTATAATCTGCTGGGCTTGAGTCAGCAGGCACAAGGTAAATACCGTGAAGCTGTGGCCAGTTTTCGCAAGATGTTGGCACTGGAACCACGCATTGCTGAAATCCATTTTAACCTGGGGGTAATACTGGCTCAGCTGGGTGATGCGGATGAGGCTATCGCCAGTTATCGTAAAACCGTGCAGATGAAGCCTAACTTTACCGTGGCGCATTTTAACCTGGCTATTTTGTTACAGGCACAAGGGCAGTTACAGGAAGCGGCTGGCCATTACCGCAAAGCCATTACCATCGAACCTGGATTTGTTGAAGCTTTGGCTAATTTGGGTACGGTTTTACAGCAGGGCGGCCAATTAGAAGAAGCTGAGCAGTGTTACCGTAAGGCCTTGGCGTTACGGGCTGATGCGCGGGGCTATTTTAATCTGGGTACTGTTTTGTACGACCAGGGTAAGCACGATGCGGCTATTTCGGCGTTTCGGGAGGCTGTTCAACTTGATGTACATTTTGCCGATGCCTGGAACAGTCTGGGTGAAACTTTGCGTGATCGCGGTGCAATGGATGACGCTATCCGGTGCTATGAACAGGCGCTAGCGGTGCAGCCGGATCATGGTCGTGCCAAATACAATTTGGGCGAATATTTATGTCTGGCGAATCGCTTGCAGGAGGCCATTGCCTATTTTGAAAATTCCGATTTTGCCGATGCCAAAGAACGGGCGTTACAGTGCTACTATAAAACTCGGCAATTTGAGTTGTTTAAGCACAAATTTGACCAGTTCGCCGCAAACAAACGGCATACGTCGGTTTTGCTGGGTACGTTATCTACGCATTATGCGACTAATTTTGGTGTGGAAAATACCTATAACTTCTGCAAGAATCCTATGGATTATGTGTTGCAGTTGCGTATTGATGAACTGGTTGCACCCGATAGCCACTTCCTGGCGCAGCTATTGCATGATATTGAACATCTGGCGATTGCCGAGCGTAAGCAGGGGCGTTTGTATTATGGGATGCAATCTGCGGGAAATTTGCTGATGCGTACCGAGCCGTCCTTCCAGAAGCTTACTGCGATTATTCGTCATAAGGTGCTTGCGTATCGGCAACATTTTGCTGACAGTCAGTGTGAGCTTATTTTGAATTTTCCGCGCGACATTGAATTTGCCAGCTCCTGGTATTTACGCATGAAGCAAGGCGGGTATTTGACCTCCCATATCCATGAAGAAGGCTGGATCAGCGGCTGTATTTATTTAAAGCTGCCTGAAAAGAGCAGGGCGCACGAAGGTTGTTTTGCTTACAGTAGCGATGGCGACGATTACCCGCGCTTACACGATGATTTCCCCAGTCAGATTGTCGATATACAGGTGGGTGATCTGGTGTTGTTTCCTTCATCATTGTTTCATCGCACCGTACCGTTTCATGCTGACCAGGAACGGGTTTGTGTGGCGTTTGATATTAAGCCTGCGCTGGGTTTAAAAATCTGACACGAGGATATATCTACTTTTTTTGTTAGCAAGTCATAACTCATAATCTTGGAAAATCACATGTACAAACCCGTTACACCATTGCTTGCCGCCGATACTATTATCGAGTTAATCGATTATCCTGGCCGCCCCATTGTTTTGATTGAACGGGCGAATCCGCCGTATGGCTGGGCAATTCCTGGCGGTTTTGTTGATGTCGGCGAGAGGATTGAACAGGCTGCGGTGCGCGAAGCGCAAGAAGAAGTCGGGCTGGATGTTAAGCTGATTGCACTACTTGGACTTTATTCCGACCCTGCCCGTGACACCCGTGGCCATACGGTTACCGCTGTTTATGTTGTGGAAGCGTCGGGTACACCAGTGGCGGCCGATGATGCCAAAAATTGCCAGATTTTCAACCTGAATGAATTACCGGAATTGTTGGCATTTGATCACGGGCTAGTGCTTAGCCATTACAAAACATTTCGGGAGACTGGGCAGGTGACACCGTTACCTGAAAATCTTGTTTAGCACTGACGTACATTTATGATTCAATGGGATACAAATGTGGGTAGCCGAACTGATTGAAAAAATTGGTGTCCAGTAATGTAGGGTGGGCAGGCGGTTTTGCCCACCTTTTGCATTACCGTATGGTTGTGCGTGGGCACGAAAAGCATGTGCCCACCCTACCCGTTATCCGCTTCCATAGTCAACCAACTATATGGGTTCGCCACCCAGTGTCAAATCAAGTATGTCGGGCGTTCCAGCCCAATTTAAAGGGTAAATGTCGCGTGCAACATCGCGGTGAAAAGTGGAATACGGCCAATCGCATACACGCGCTACCAGCCCATGTTTAACCGGATTAAAGGCAATATAATTCATGTGATTGAGGTAATCTAATTCTGTGGTAATGCAAT
>NZ_FUKJ01000411.1 GCF_900163745.1 Crenothrix polyspora | reverse complement strand
GAGTGCTGGTGCAAACAACTGTATTAACGCCGCAAAATAGGCTGCCGCTGCACTGCCTTCATAGCCTCGCAGGCTGGCTAAGGACAGTTGTTTATCTTCTGCCCGTAAGCTTTCCAATATGCCGGTTAGGGTTTGCAGGGCGCTGGTTAGTGGGTGGCGGCAATCGGCCCGTTGTTTTAGAGCCTGTTGCAGCATACGTTGTTGTCCGCGTACTTTAACCAGTACCAACCAGCGAGCCAATACGCATCGCGCTGATTCGTCCAGACTGGTTTGGTATTGGCCTAAGCGCCGTTTAGCATCACCGTGTGCATTGGCCATGAGCATGGCGGTGGCTTCGGTGGAGCGTCTGGAAAGCATGAGCAGGCCGATATTGCGTTCTGATAATGCGCCCAATACGCGGCCTTCCAGTTGAATATTGCCTTGTACGACGATGCGTTCGAGCAAATGCAGGGGGATGGTTCCCTGTTTGACATCATTTTCGTAGAGTGCCAGGGTTTTGCCATCCAGTTTTAATGCCAGGTTTTGTCTATCTAAATACAAGCTACTCATGATTACCCCACGTATAAAAATGGTCCGTCTTGTGGCAATACGGCTTTGCCCATAGTACGGATGTGTTTAACGCCTGCCAGTTGTATCAGCATAAAGCGATCTTCTTGATGATCGATTATTTGGCTGACGGTTTCTAACAATTCGGTTTTTTCTGTGGGGCTTAGAAAGCATTCGAAGACTGATTTTTGTCCGCCGGATGCGTAGCCACGCACGGCGTACAGGGCTTTGCGCAGGCGGCGATTGCAGGATATGTCGTAGGCTGCCAGGTACAGTTGTCGATTGCTCATCTCATCCTTTTTAAAAAATGTGTCGATTGTTAATCAACTCAGGTGTTAGAGCGTATTTAATAGCAGATAGTTGGATTTGGCTTGTTTGACAAGCTTGTGGTGCGAGGATATGGGGGGGGTTATGTTTGTAGATTTCAGTCCCCGTTAAATCTTTGAAAGAGCCGCGACAGTCTTAATCCCTTCTTAATAAGGTCAGTAATTCAAATCAATCAAAGTCGATGCACTTTGAGCTTGAAATCTTGTCTTAATCCCTTCTTAATAAGGTCAGTAATTCAAATTGAAAACGATGAGAAAATCGCCAGCAGCGACTGGTCTTAATCCCTTCTTAATAAGGTCAGTAATTCAAATCAACGATAAACGGCATGAACATCAATGGGGCAAAGTCTTAATCCCTTCTTAATAAGGTCAGTAATTCAAATGCCGGTGCGTGGTCGCTTATAACGCAGGACGAATAGTCTTAATCCCTTCTTAATAAGGTCAGTAATTCAAATGTTCACATTTTATTAACGTCACTTGCGTCAAATGGTCTTAATCCCTTCTTAATAAGGTCAGTAATTCAAATTTAATCAGGTAGAACTCAAGGCCATTGCAAAAGTCTTAATCCCTTCTTAATAAGGTCAGTAATTCAAATATGGCACGCGCAGCGAAGAAGGTGGGAAACTTGCGTCTTAATCCCTTCTTAATAAGGTCAGTAATTCAAATGGGCAAAGAAAGACCATGATAGTTGACCAGTCGTCTTAATCCATTCTTAATAAGGTCAGTAATTCAAATCAACGAGAAAGACAATGACAGCAAAGAAATGCAGGTCTTAATCCCTTCTTAATAAGGTCAGTAATTCAAATAAAAAAACGACTCAGCAACGCTGCTTGACGTTGGTCTTAATCCCTTCTTAATAAGGTCAGTAATTCAAATACCTAAGAGAATAATAGTATGAACAGTAATCAAATGTCTTAATCCCTTCTTAATAAGGTCAGTAATTCAAATGTATAAAAAATCAACCTCAGTGACGGAAAAGGGCAAGTCTTAATCCCTTCTTAATAAGGTCAGTAATTCAAATGATGTACACGAGAATCCAGCTGCTAAACCACATCGTCTTAATCCCTTCTTAATAAGGTCAGTAATTCAAATTGAATCAGTTGAGATGGTGCGGGGGCACGCTGACGTCTTAATCCCTTCTTAATAAGGTCAGTAATTCAAATTGAATCAGTTGAGATGGTGCGGGGGCACGCTGACGTCTTAATCCCTTCTTAATAAGGTCAGTAATTCAAATAGATCATCCATTTCAGAAATGGCACGATGCTGGTGTCTTAATCCCTTCTTAATAAGGTCAGTAATTCAAATTTGGGGACTGCTTGACGTTCGAGGAAATCCCTGTCTTAATCCCTTCTTAATAAGGTCAGTAATTCAAATAAGTGACATTGACAATCTACAAACGGCGTTTAGTCTTAATCCCTTCTTAATAAGGTCAGTAATTCAAATAAAATACCTCTCGACAAGTTCATGGCGGCGGTAGAAGTCTTAATCCCTTCTTAATAAGGTCAGTAATTCAAATAGAAACAAAAATGCAAGTCAGAATAAACCCCAAAAGTCTTAATCCCTTCTTAATAAGGTCAGTAATTCAAATGGAATGATTCAACAGCAACTGAAATAATTAATGCGTCTTAATCCCTTCTTAATAAGGTCAGTAATTCAAATTTTGCATACGAACACAACATGCACATGCAAGTTGGTCTTAATCCCTTCTTAATAAGGTCAGTAATTCAAATTCAAGCTTACAGAAATGAAAAAAGTTGACGGGTCTTAATCCCTTCTTAATAAGGTCAGTAATTCAAATTTTACAAAGACGGCATAAGCGTTGAGACGGTTTGGTCTTAATCCCTTCTTAATAAGGTCAGTAATTCAAATTGTGTGCGGGGTTGGATTTGACGGGTATTTAAACGGTCTTAATCCCTTCTTAATAAGGTCAGTAATTCAAATAATTTATGGCTGATTTATCAATCTTTGATGTTCGTCTTAATCCCTTCTTAATAAGGTCAGTAATTCAAATTATTTGTTCAAAGACAAATCAGTTTTAGCGATACGTCTTAATCCCTTCTTAATAAGGTCAGTAATTCAAATAAAATAAAAGGGTGGTGTGCCTGGTGCCAAGGATGTCTTAATCCCTTCTTAATAAGGTCAGTAATTCAAATTGGGGCAAAAAGAAAAAGGCTTGGTGTTGTTGCGTCTTAATCCCTTCTTAATAAGGTCAGTAATTCAAATTATGCAACAACTATCTAGCTTTACAACAGAGCAACGTCTTAATCCCTTCTTAATAAGGTCAGTAATTCAAATACCAGGTTTCAACGGCGTAAGCAAGATTATAGTCGTCTTAATCCCTTCTTAATAAGGTCAGTAATTCAAATGTAAACCTTGCAGCACATATAAATTAACATCCTGTCTTAATCCCTTCTTAATAAGGTCAGTAATTCAAATACCAGGTTTCAACGGCGTAAGCAAGATTATAGTCGTCTTAATCCCTTCTTAATAAGGTCAGTAATTCAAATGTAAACCTTGCAGCACATATAAATTAACATCCTGTCTTAATCCCTTCTTAATAAGGTCAGTAATTCAAAT
>NZ_FUKJ01000412.1 GCF_900163745.1 Crenothrix polyspora | reverse complement strand
CTAAAAGTTTTTAACTTTTTAACCTAAAAACCCCGTGCTGGCTTGGCTGGCACGGGGTTTTTTGTTTGTTTAAACATAACCCACACACCAACCTACGCTGAAAATCTTGGAAACGTAGCGTTAGCGTAGTGAAGATTTTTAGTCCGCGATAGCCGTAGTGCATGTGTTTTCACGAAGCGTTGTTTTCGTAGTGAAAATGCAGGCTATACGACACGGCGTAAAGTCATTTGCGTACTGAAGCCTGAACCCCTTGTTGGGTGAAGGCGAAGGGAGCGAGGACGAATCGGGGCAGCCGAAGGCATTAGTGGTCGCGTGATTTTTGCTGATTTTTCGAGCAGGAGCCCGGAAAAATCTTTCGCAAAAATAGCGACTCCCTTCTTTTCGTGTCAGTATCTTTTCTGCTAAACTCGAATATTTCAAGCTAAATTTTTTCGCCTATGACTCTCAAAAAAACGCCACTCAATAAAGATAAACTTGACCAGATTGTGACAGATGCCAGACGCAATCAAGAGTTAAGAGAGCAATCCTATCGCGGACAGGCGCTTAAGCTGTATCCTTGGGTGTGTGGGCGTTGTGCGCGGGAGTTTGACCATAAAACCCTAACCGAGCTAACCGTACATCATAAAGATCACAATCACGATAACAATCCGTCTGATGGCAGTAACTGGGAGTTGTTGTGTTTGTATTGCCACGATAATGAACATTCCAAATACGAAGAAATGCGTTTTGATACCCGTAAGGCCAAAGCATCGTCAACCATGACAACGCATAGTCCTTTTGCAAACTTGAAGTCGATGCTGGATAACAAAAAATGACAGCGTTATCACTAACTCTCTCCTGTTGGAGAGTTGGAGAGCGTTAGTGGTGAATAAAATACAGTTTGGAGTTACTTCAAACGTTGTTTGGGCAGGGCATCAATGCCGCAATTGGCAAGTGTGTCGGCTCTGTCATTGCCGTTGTCGCCGGAGTGGCCTTTCACCCATAACCATTCAATATTATGGCGCTCGGTAGCAGCATCTAATCTGCGCCACAGATCTTCATTTTTAACGGCGGCTTTGGATGCTGTTTTCCAGCCTCTTTTCTTCCAGTTGGGTAGCCATTCTGTAATGCCTTGCAGAACATATTTGGAATCGATATTTAGCTTGACCGCACAAGGTTTTTTGAGCGCTTCCAGGGCTTGAATGGCGGCCATTAATTCCATACGGTTATTGGTAGTGTCAGGATCGCCGCCACATAATTCTTTGCTGGAGGCTTTATAAGTCAATATAACACCCCAGCCGCCAGCACCGGGATTACCACGGCACGCGCCGTCAGTATAGATAATAACCGGCTCGGTCATAGCGGATCGTCCTTTCGAAACAACACGGAATTGACCAGCGCCAAACGTGGATTAAAGTTTTTAACCGGCGTTAAGGGAATAATGCTATAGCGGCGTTTAATGGCTTTAATGGCATAAGCCGTTGCGAATATCGAATAGAGATTGCATGTATGTTTACTGTGTGTGGACACTATCGAATCAAAATTAAACTGGGCCAAGGATATCACTTCAAAATTTAACAATTTCAACCAGTCTAAAATTCTTCCACGACCGATAAAATGCCCACGCCAGGAATCGGCCAGTTTTTTATCCCAGATATATTGGTAGCGCACCCATAAGCTCCAGGGATTAAAATTTAACACGACAAGAACGCCTTCCGGTTTTAAGATACGCTCTATTTCGCGCATGGTTTGAAAGCGTGACAGATCAAATTCCAATAAATGTGGCAGTATAATCATATCGACACTGTCACTTTGTAAGGGTAAGTGATGTGCCTTGGCACGGATTTTTCTAGCGCCGCTGTAGCCCAGGTCTTTTGTATCAACAATGGTGTAATTGCGGTATAACTCACAGTCAATGAATTCATTTTCCCAGCCTAAGCCGCCTATTTGCAAAATAATTTGTTTGCAGCTTACAGTAATGGAACGCTGTAAATAATCAAGTTCAAGTTGCTTTTGCAGTTTACCCCTAGGGGTCTGATACCAGGCAAATAGAAAATTGCGTTTCATTAATTACTCTCAGTTATACATTATTACGTTAATGATTTTTGCTAAAACTAGGACTATACTATAAGCATGTTTTTTCTTGAATTTTACTTTGTAAGGGTTAGATGATGTACTTCAATTCTAACAGGCTGACTGGTTTTTTATTGGTTTTAGCCTCTTTAATCGCAGTCGGGTGCTCAGAAACCCCGAATGAACCGATTGTAATTGAGGGCGTGCCGCCGGTTGCTTATCGATCAGACTTTAAATATAAACAGCTGAATAAGCCTTATAACAGTAATCTGTCCAATATCAAGCGTAAAGCTTATTCTGGAGCGCATGATACGGTATGGGGGCGCATGTTATCGCTGTATGCGTTACCCGAAGTTAGCAATGAGCGCGTCGACAGACAGTTGAACTGGTATTTGGATCATCCTGATTATATTGCCCGCATTCAAGAACGTGCAGCGCCTTACATGCACCTCATTCTCGATGAAATTGAGGCAAAAAACCTTCCGGGCGAATTGGCATTGCTGCCCGTGGTTGAAAGCGCCTTTATTGCAGAGGCTTATTCGCGCAGTGATGCGTCCGGTCTTTGGCAGTTTATACCGGCGACAGGGCGGCTTTTTGGCCTGAAACAGAACTCTTGGTATGATGGCCGTCGTGATGTGTATGCCTCCACAAAAGCGGCCACCAGCTTTTTGCAAGATTTAGGTGAAACTTTTGGCGGTGATTGGTGTTTGGCGCTGGCCTCTTATAATTTTGGCAAAGGCAACATCGGAAAGGCGATTGACAGAAATGAATACAACGGCAGACCTACCGATTATTGGTCTTTAGATCTTCCACAAGAAACGGAAGATTATGTGCCAAGATTATTGGCGATTGCTAAATTGTTTGCTAATGCGGACAAATACAACATTCCTTTGCAACGTATTCCCAACCAGGCCTATTGCGCGGTTGTTAACGTCGGCTCACAGCTGGATTTGGATGTGGCGGCTGAAATGGCGGATATGCCGCTTAAAAGTTTTTTAAAGCTCAATCCAGGTTTTAAAAAGGAAAGTACCGCACCCGAAGGTCCGCATCATTTGTTGCTGCCGGTTACTCGTTTACAAAAATTTAAAGAAAATCTCGCGCAACTGCCTTACGAAGAGCGGGTCGATCAACGCAAGCATGAAGAAGAACTGTTCGCCGAGAGACAAAGACTTGCTGAACAGCAACGCGCAGACAGAGAACGCCGTGAAGAGCAGATGCAGGCACAAAGAGAGCGTCGTGAGGAACAGCAACAGGCGCAAAGACAAAGGCTTGAAGAACAGCGTGATGTGCAAAAAGAACGTCGTGCAGAGCTATTAGCACAAAACCAAAGACAACAGGCAGAAGCTGAACGCAAAAAGCGTGATGCGCAATTACTGGCGCAAAGTCGGCGCGAAAAGCAGGATAAGCAGCATGAACAGTTAGTGCACAACCGTCATGATGACGACTCATCATTTACCGGACGCTACAAGGTTAGGGCCGGTGAAACGCTGAGCGCAATTGCCAGTCGCCATCATACGACCGTAAAGGCTTTACGGCAGGCCAATCACCTTGCGGCTAATTCGGTTAATTCCGGCACAGTCTTGCATGTTCCGGCCTCAAGAAATGCCGAAGTGATTGCTGAAATTAAAGCGGTCGCCAAGGAAGTGAAGAAAGAAGCCAAAAACAGCAATAAGCCAGAAAATTCGCGTTTTTACACCGTACAAAAAGGCGATACTTTCTGGAATGTTTCGCAACGGTTTTCGCTGACACCTAAAACCCTGGCAGAGTGGAATGGCATGTCAATTAAGGGTGCTTTACGTTCAGGTCAACGCTTGGTTGTTAAAGGTGGTGGCAGCAGCCACAGTCAACCGCCCCAACAGCTGGCATCTTCTTCGTCCACGCGCTTGATTCATTACACCGTCAAAAAAGGCGATACCTTGACGCAGATTTGCAAGAAATTTGGTGTGTCTGCTGGCGATTTGCGTAAATCCAATTCAGATTTGGGTAAAGGCTTACGCTCAGGGCTGAAACTGAAAATTGTTACCGACGGCAGTCATCCGACGATATAAATCCCGTTGGAATACGGCTATTGACCTCAGGCAGTGAGGTCAATAGTGTGCCACTTAAAATATTCGTATGTATTCACTTCCCCCCCTTTGAAAAAGGGGGATTGAGGGGGATTTATTTAAAAAATCTCCCCTAACCCCTCTTTTTCAAAGAGGGGGGCTGAATGATTACAAATATTCTTTTATTATCGCCCTGTTAGCGCAGAACCCAGCGAGCTGGCTAATCCATTGCCCGCATTACCCTGAACATATTGAATTATTACGGGTATAAACTGCTGAATCATGCTGGGTGACATACCTTGTTGTTGGAAAGCCGAAGCCAGCGCGAGCATGTTGCCACCAGAACCACCGCCTAGACCTGCTAATCCCGCTAAACTACCTAACGCGGACGGTTGTTGCAAAGCCGGAGCTGCACCCAACATAGCGCCCATACCAGGAACAGCTTGTGACAATTTAGAAAAAGCACTGGCCTGCATTTGGCTTTTGGCTATTTGAAATAAAGCTCCAGCACCACCTTGCGCTTGAGTTTGTGAAACTCCCGTTTGTTGCATTAATAAGTCAGTAAGGCTACCCGATTGCATGGCTTGCGCTACGCCCACAGCTTGCTGACTTTGTTGTAGTATTTGCCCGGCACCGGCTAAAGTTGGACTAGGTTGTTCTACGGGTGTTGTATTGCAAGCGGTTAATAAGGAAAAAATAAAAGGTGTACTCAGGGTTAAAGCAATTTTCGTTTTCATGTTGTGTTCTCAAGGTTATGTATTGCTACTGGCAATGTTACCAGGGTCGTCCTGGTATCAAAATATTATTGGTAACTTACTCAGTCCTCCAAAAATAAGGTACAACATTTTTAGCTATCCACGGAAAGCACAAAAGACACAAAAGGTTTTCAGTAATAATTTTTTTACGACAAAATATCCACACACTTTTCCGTGTTTTTTGTGCTTTCCGTGGACTTTTTTGACATCTACTGAGTAGTTACTATTATTGAAGATAAATCTCAGATCATTACGTGTGTTTCAGAGTCATTATTTCCTAGGTTGTCTTCCCAGTAAATAACGATGGTATCACCGACTGCGCCGCCATGTAACATAAAGACAAAGAAAGGATCTTTACTGATACTCATGCCCATGTAACTGGTCGAGACAATTTTATCGTTGTGGACGAGTGTTAAGGTATGGATAAAATGCGCAGGGATCAGGGTATTGGTCTTCTTGTCACGATTGAAACCATTTTCCATAGGGTGGGTAATCAGTGTTCTGATCTGTGTTTTGCCGTCAATACGTTTACTGCGGATTTTTATGCTGGACATGCTACGCTCAGCATACGCCTTCGCTAACAATCACCGTTTGTTTGATGCCGTAAAAAACCTTTTCAGTTTCCAGCAAGACAAATACAAACGAGGTACGCATCAATTTGAGTCGCGTAGACACAAAAGGTTCTAGTGCCGAAGATAATTCGAAAGTCGCCACCAGGGGCGCAGGGTTTTGTTCGACCAATATAGAAATGCTTTGAATGTTTTTCAAATCCGTCTGTACGGTAATCGGAACCGGTGTTTTGTTGTCGGCAGTTTGGGGTATTTTTAGGTAGATTTTGTCTGAATCGATAACGGGCTTGCCTTTGAGCACGTTTTTTAACACTTGCTCCATCGGTGATGGCTCAAAATTTGTCGCAGCCCATTCTGCAAACACACGCTGTGAATGGAGTAGGCCAGTGCCAGACAGTATAGAATAACCGGTAAGCGCGGTCGCGTTCTTTATAAATTCTCTACGAGTGCTTGTAATCATGTGGATTCAGGCTTTTTGTTGAACTATTTGGCGATACTTAAAAACAATGGCATCTGTAAGGGATTCAATAATAGAGATATTTTACAGGATATTGACTGGTAAGCCAGACATCAGGGTGACTTATGGTGAAATAGGGCGTGATAATTTGCTGCGCTTTGTTGCAGTTGCGTGTCAAAGAGTCCGCCGATAACCGCCAATAAATCAGCACCTGCGTTAAGCAGGTGCAAACCGTTTTCTGGCAGAATACCGCCAATAGCGACAATCGGTATATGTAGCAAATGTTTGGCGTGTTGCAGGGTTTCTATATCGGCTGGGGCGGCCAGTGGTTTGGATGATGACGAAAAAAACCGCCCGAAAGCGACATAGGTAGCGCCTTGGTTTTGCAGGTTTAAAGCGCGATCTATCGAGTTATAGCAAGATACGCCAATAATGGCATCAGAACCCAAGCGATTTTTGGCCTGGATAATATCACTGTCGTCTTTGCCAAGATGTACGCCGTCAGCGCCTAATGTTGCAGCAAGCTCAATATCATCGTTGATAATTAACGGAACTCCGTATTGATGGCACAAACGAACCAGTTCGCCACCAAGAAAGTGTTGGTCTTGCGGGTTTTTATCGCGGTATTGCACAGCTACTGCACCGCCTTTAATGGCAGCGCCGACTTCATCAATGACAGTTTCAGCCGATTTATTGTCGGTTTGGGTGATGGCATAAAGTCCGCGTTCTGGAAATTTCATGTGGTTTCTTCCAGCCAGAAAAACCGGTTGGGAATGTGTTGCCCTGAACCTGGTTGAAAGCCGTCTTGTAATGAATTCCAGGCGTATTCTTGCGCTTCCTCAATGGCGGGTAACGCAGCCAGTCCTTGAGCCATGAGTGCGGCAATGCTTGAAGCCAGCGTACAGCCAGAACCATGATAACTGGCCGGTAATCTATCCCAATGATAGGTTTCCCACAAACGATTATCATGGAAAAGCAGATTGCTGACGACCGTTGTGTCTTCATGCGTGCCGGTAATGAGTACAAACTGACAACCCAGTTCCAGCAATTTCAGGCCGCATTCAGTCAGATCAGTTAAGCCTGTGAGTTTGCGGGCTTCTTCGCTATTGGGTGTTAATACCGTTGTGTGGGGTAACAGCAAATCAATAACAGTGTTGATAAGATCATCGTTTGCGAAGCTAGTACCGCCGCCCGCAGCGAGAATCGGATCCAAAATAACCGGAATGTTCGGGTGCTGTTTTAAAACCGTGGCTAGGGCGGAGGCGGTATCATGATGGCCGATTAAACCAATCTTAAAAACGGCAACGGCTAGATCGCCCAGCAACGTTTCAGCTTGGCTGATAATGTCTTCCGGTTTCTGCGGTATCAGCTTTTTAACATTGCGCGTGTCTTGTTCGGTTAACGCAGTAATCACGCCCACCGAATGGCAATGATGGCTGGCCACGGTTTCAATATCGGCCTGTATGCCAGCGCCACCACTAGGATCATGGCCAGAAAAGGAAAATACAACGGGACGGGCGCGATTTTGGGGCATTAGGAATCCGTGTTAACAATATGACAGTTTTTAGAAAGGCTTAACAACAGCCAGAATGATGATTGCTACCAGAAACAAAACCGGCACTTCGTTCATCCAGCGAAAATACACATGCGAATGCTGGTTGCGATCATGTTTGAAATCAAACAGCCATACACCGCACATAGCATGATAAATAACCAGCACACCCAGCAAAGCCAGCTTGAGATGTAACCAGCCACTGTGGCCATAAAGCGCCCAGTCATAGCTGATTAGCATCCAGATGCCGAATGCGAAAGTCAGGATCATGCCGGGTGTCATAATGCCGAAAAACAGCTTGCGTTCCATAATCTTAAAGCGGTCATGGCTGATTTTATCGTCGCTCATGGCGTGGTAAACATACAGCCGTGGCAGGTAAAACAGACCTGCAAACCAGGTGACCATAAATATTAAGTGCAGGGCTTTTAACCAAAGCATCGGCGATTCCTCTGTGTTGATTTTCCAGTGCTGTCAATAAAGCGGGCTGTAGTTGATTGAATGTCAGCACATTGTTAATGTTCTGATTATATCAAAGCTGGTAAACTATGGGTTTTTTAGCGTACAGTCTCGGTAAACATTCCTGTGAAAAAAATTCTTATTTCCGACAAACTAGCAGAAGCTGGTATCAATTATTTAAACGAACAGACCGGTATCCAAATCCACATCCAGACGGGTCTGGATGAAGACGGCCTGTGCAGTATCATCGGCGATTACGATGCCCTGTTGATACGCAGTGACACCCAGGTTACTCCCAAAGTGCTACATGCCGCCACACGATTGAAGTTGATTGGCCGTGCCGGTATTGGTGTCGATAACGTTGACATCCCACTGGCAACCGAACTGGGTATCATCATCATGAATACCCCTGATGCCAACGCTACCACGACCGCCGAATTGGCCATTGCCCATTTGATGTCCTTGAGCCGTCATTTGCCTAAAGCAGACCGTTCGATACGTGCCGGCAAATGGGAGCGCTCCAAATTGATGGGCTCTGAAGTATCTCACAAAACTTTAGCTATATTAGGTTTTGGTACCATTGGCCGTATTGCATCTCAGCGGGGTTTGGGGTTAAGAATGCAAGTGATTGCCCACGATCCTTTTGTGGCACCGGAGATTTTCGCTGATTATGGCGTGGAATCGGTGAGTCTGGATGAATTGGTCAGCCGTGCTGATTATTTAACCTTACATTGCCCGTTAATCGAAAAAACCCGTAACGTCATTGCTGCACCACAATTGGCAATGATGAAAAAGACCGCCATGATTATCAACTGTGCCCGAGGTGGCTTGATTGATGAAACCGCATTGCATGATGCCTTAAAAGAAGGCCGTCTTGCCGGTGCGGCATTGGACGTGTACGAAAATGAACCGCCGGTAGGATCACCGTTGCTGGAATTGGACAACATCGTATTCACGCCGCATTTAGGTGCGTCAACCTCTGAAGCGCAAGTAGCGGTGAGTGTTGAAATTGCTAGGCAAGCCGTTACTTTCTTCAAAACCGGCGAAGCAGTCAATGCCTTGAACTTGCCGCGCGTATCTGCCGAAGAGCTGAAAAAATCCTACGAATTTATGAACCTAGCTACTATGTTAGGTAAGATTTTGGCAGGTTTGGCCACGCAGCCGATTACCAAGCTTGAAGTGGCTACTTTCGGTAGGGCGGCAGAAGTGGCGGTGCGGCCGATTTCGGTGTCTGCGTTGGTGGGTGTGTTAAGCGGACAGGTGGCTACACCCGTAAACCGTGTGAATGCAGAGAATTTTGCCAAGCGTCAAGGGATTGCTTTAGTTGAGTCGATTTCTGAAAAGTCCGAAGATTACGTGTCGCTGATTAAAGTTACCGGCCATTGTGCCGATCAAAGCATTACCTTATCAGGCGCTTTGTTGGGTGGCCGTCAACCGCGCTTGGTGTGCATCAATCATTTTGATATTGAAGTTGTCCCTGAAGGCACGTTGATAGTGACGCACCATGATGATAAACCCGGCGTTATTTCTGCAATCAGCGCGGTATTGGGTAATGCCGGTATTAATATTACCCGCATGCAAGTCAGTACTGTGGATGACAAGGTTCAGGCTATGGCAGTTATTAGTGTCTCGGCACCGATTACCGAAGCGTTGTTAGAGCAAATCCGCCAGGTTCCGGTTGTCAAGCAAGTCACCCAGATTACTTTATGAGTTTTGATGTCATCTGCTTTGATTGCGATAGCACGTTAAGCAAAATAGAAGGCATTGATGAACTGGCTAGGCGCGTCGGCATGGCGGAAGAAATGTCCAGGTTGACTGATTTGGCGATGAATGGTGTTGTGCCTTTGCAAGATGTTTATGGTCGGCGCTTGGAGGCCATCAAGCCAGATAGCGCCAGCATTGATTGGGTGGCGCAGCTGTACATCACTGAAATTGTCGAGGGTGTTAAAGAACTGTTTGACACCCTGTTGGTGCAAGGCAAAACGGTACACGTCATCAGTGGCGGCTTGCGGCAGGCGATTATGCCATTGGCGGCTTTTTTGGGTTTGCCGGAAAGCCATGTCCATGCGGTTGATGTGTATTTCAATGACGATGGTAGTTATCGAGGCTTTGATGAGACTTCACCGTTAGCGAGAGCAGGCGGGAAAGCTGAGGTTGTCGGTGTACTGAAAGGCAATGCTTCTATCGTTATGATTGGTGATGGCAAGACTGATATGGAAGCCAAGCAAGCCGGTGCTTATGTCATCGGTTTTGGCGGAGTGGCTGATAGGCAGATCGTGCGCGAGTTGGCTGATTTTTATACGGTAGAACCGAGTTTATTAGCGATTTTTCCGTATATTTCATGATTGGACATTTTCGGTAGGTATGCCTAAAAAAATCAGGGAGCTCATCAGTGAGCTTGAAAAAGCGGGCTTCATCAATCGGGGTGGTAAAGGTAGCCACAGAAACTTTATACATCCCAATGTTATGAAGCCCGTGGTTGTTTCTGGCAATCCAGGCGATGATGCTAAAAAATACCAGGAAAGGGTCATTGAAGCCGCTATTGAGGAATCGAAGCTATGAATGAAAAAAACCGCTATGTAAAAATTGTGGAATGGTCAGATGAAGACCACTGTTTTGTTGGCAGTTGCCCTGGGCTTTTTTATGGGGGATGTCACGGCGATGATGAAAAACAGGTTTTTGTTGAGCTGTGTGAAATGGTTGATGAGACTATTGCGCTATATCTACAAAACAGCAAACCGTTGCCGCCAGCTACATCAGGTAAAGATTACGCCAACAAAATGCTGAGTGTTGCTTAAGCTGAACGCATTAGTTAATTAACATGCTTTAAAATTTAATTTATATTTTGTAGAGAAGAAATATGGCAGGACATAGTAAGTGGGCTAATATCAAGCACCGTAAAGCGGGGCAAGATGCTAAACGCGGTAAGATTTTTACCAAAATGTTACGAGAAATCACGGTAGCGGTAAAAACCAGTGGTCCGGATGCGGCAAGTAACCCAACGTTACGCACAGCGATTGATAAGGCTTTAGGTGCCAATATGCGCCGAGATACCATCGATACCGCTATCAAAAAAGCATCGGGTGCGTTGGAAGGTGTTAATTACGAAACTATCCGTTATGAGGGTTATGGCCCTGGCGGTGTTGCGGTGATTGTTGATTGTTTGACAGATAACCGTAATCGCACGGTTGGCGAAGTGCGTCATGCCTTTACTAAATTGGGTGGAAATTTGGGTACCGATGGTTCAGTTGCCTATATGTTCACCAAGATTGGCATATTGAGTTATGCGCCAGGTGTGGATGAAGATGCGCTGATGGAAGCGGCTTTGGAAAGCGGTGCGGATGATGTCATGACTAACGATGATGGTTCGATTGATGTGATGACGACACCAGAAAGCTACTTGGCGGTAAAAGAGGCGTTGGTTGCCGCAGGTTTTGAGCCGGATAATGCTGAAGTCACCATGCAAGCGGCTACGATGGCAGAATTGGAAGCCGAAGATGCCGACAAAATGATGAAGTTGATTGATCGTCTGGAAGATTTGGACGATGTGCAGAACGTGTATTCCAATGCGGATATCAGTGATGAGATTATGGAAGGGTTGGATTCGTAGTTTATTTTAATGGGGTGGGAGTAAATTCTCATGAGAAATTATACAGCAATTGTTGAAAAATGTTATGACACCGGACTTTATGTCGGTTTTATTCCAGGATTCCCAGGGGCACATACGCAAGCGGAAACCTTGGATGAGCTGAATAAAAACCTTCGGGAAGTTGTTGAAATGCTGCTTGAAGATGGTGAACCGGTATTTGAAGCTGAATTCGTTGGTACTCAGAATGTACTTGTGGCTTAGACATGGGAAGCTTGCCCGTCCTTAAGCCCCGTGAAGTTGTTGCATTACTTGTGGTATTGGGGTTTAGTGAAATTCGGCAAAGAGGTTCGCACAAACAGTTTCGGCATCCTGACGGCAGATGTACGACAGTATCTTTTCATGCGGGGCGTGATGTATCACCGGTTATGCTTCGGCAAATTGCAAAAGATATTGGTTTGTCAATCGAAAAGTTTCTCAATATGTGAAACTAAAATGGGTAAGTGATGATTACTCATTTGGAATTTTATGCAATCTTACTTCTACATGTTACTAAAACGTGATATTTATTGAGAGATGATACATGACGGAAAAAAACCAACCATTCAAAATAGGCGATTCAGTTAAAGTTAAACCTGATGTCCACGAGCCAGATTTTGGCGAAAATATAGGTGGTTGGGTAGGCCGAGTTCTAGACATTGAAGATGAAACTATTTTAGTAGAATGGGACAGTCTTACATTACTGGCCATGACTGCTGAGAGCATTAGCCAATCTGAACGTGAAGCATTAGATTGGGCATCTATGAGTTTATATCCATCAGAGCTGGAGCTTACTCAAGCCCGCGATACCAGTGAAGATACTGAGAAAGCCTATGAAGAGTTAGAACATCTTCATCAATGGGATTCTTTGGGTGAAGAAGGTGAACGGATTCAAAGCGTACTGCAACAGGCTGATTCAGATGATGAATGGTCAGCATTCGAAGCCTGGGAAAAGTATTTTCGGCGCGTGTTGAAATTTCCGTTTGAAGCAGAGGTGACTGAAGAGCAGAGAGGCCCTGTAAGGCAAGGTAATACGGTTAAAGTTTTAGGCATTGATGAGATAGTTGAACGGCATGGCATTATCGTGAAAATATCTTATAAGCAAAGTATGTATTACTTACCGCTGTGCGATTTAGAAGTTACCAAAGAGTCTTCACCAAATTACCAGCCTGTGAAGGATCATGCAGTATGGTTTGCAAATCGTTGACATAATCATGAACTTTAATCCTGCCCATAACCCCATAAGCGAACAAGATTACCTGCAAGGCGAACTGCTCGCAGAAAGCAAGCATGAGCTTATTAATGGTCAAGTCTATGCAATGGCGGAAGCCAGTGAAAACCATAACTTGCTGTCACTTAACATGGCGAGCGAATTAAGAAACTTATTGAAAGGCACGCCCTGCCGAACCTTTATAGCGGATATGAAAGTTAAAGTAGGGCGTGATTTTTATTATCCAGACGTTATGGTGGTTTGCCAGCAAGATAACGTGCATAACTACTACAAAAACGCACCGGTTATTATTGTTGAAGTATTATCGAAATCCACGCGCCGATTTGACAAAATCAACAAACGCCTACAGTACCAACAAATCCCTAGCTTGGAAGACTATGTTCTGATTGAACAGGATAGCGCGGAAATAGAGGTTTTCAGCAAGCAAAACCATTGGCAATCAGCCTATTACTATTTAGGAGATGAAATTACCTTTGTCTCATTGGGTGTAACGGTGCGGGTTGAAGATATTTATTATCAAGTCAATAATGAAGATGTGTTGGAATTTTTACGGGACAGAAGCGCCTAATCGAGTAAATTAACAATATGAAATATAATAAAAAACCTAAAAAAAACGCCCAACGCCCTATTAAAATGAAGAGTGGCGAAGAGCTTCATTTCAGTGAATATGAAATATCTTTTGATCCTGTGGATACCAAGGCTGAAAAAATGCCAATACAGGTTAAAAATCAAATACAGGGCATTTATGACTTGATCACCAGTGACCCTAAACTGGCGATAGAAAAACTGTTGGTGCTGAAAGAGCAATATCCGCAGGTGCCTATGCTGTACAACCACTTATCTGCGGCCTATATGCAGCTGGGTAATCGAAAGATTTCTCAGGAAATAATTAACGAAAATTACCGTACAAACCCTGATTACTTGTTTGCAAAATTGGGTTATGCCCAGCTGTGTCTTGGTAGCGGAGAATACGAAAAAATACCCGTTATCTTCGATAACAAGTTTGACCTTAAAATGCTTTACCCTGATAGAAATAAATTTCATGTTACTGAATTTACAGGTTTTACAGCGGTCATGTGTGCGTATTACAGCTGTATAGGTAAAAAGGAGACGGCAGAGCTTTTATATAAGGCGTTAATCCAAGTAGATCCCGAAGCAAGAATGATTAGCTTTGCTGAGCGATTTTTGCATCCCTCTCTAGGCAGAAAAGTTATGAATTGGTTGGGTCAAAGAGCCCATAAAATCGAGTCGCGTGCAGAGCAGAGAAAAAATAAGTAATGTTGCTTGAATCATCATTATTTAAATTGTATTTATGACTAAGCCTTCCATCAAATCATATCGTGGGATTTTAAAAGCTGCAAACACAGACAATATCCGTGATCGCTCTGATCGTTTAGAAGATTATTTCACCGATGTACAAACGGAAATAATCAAACAATCAGCTACAAAAAAACTGACTTTAGATGATGTTAAACCGGCCAGTGGCCATTAAATTTAGGAATAAATGCGAATTCTAGGGATAGACCCCGGTTCAAGATTAACCGGTTACGGCGTGATAGAACAGACAGGAAACCGTTATAAATACATCGCCAGCGGCTGTATTCGTATCGAAGCCGAATATTTTCCCGACCGGCTCAAGCAAATTTTTGACGGTGTGGCGCAGCTCGTCCAAACCTATCACCCCGAACAAATGGCGATAGAACAGGTTTTTATGCACAAAAACGCCGATTCTGCCCTAAAATTAGGCCAGGCTCGCGGGGCGGCAATCTGCGCGGTACAACTCACCAACGTGCCGGTATTCGAATACGCCGCACGGCAAATCAAACAGGCGCTGGTCGGCAAAGGCAGTGCAGACAAGCTACAGGTACAGCACATGGTAAAAATTCTGTTAAATATTCAGGGCGACATACAGATCGATGCCAGTGATGCGTTAGGTATTTCCCTATGCCACGCGCATTACCAGCAAACGGCGGTGCGCTTGCAGCAAGGTGTCAAGACATGATCGGTTTTTTGCGCGGTAAACTGGTACACAAAGCCCCGCCCTGGCTGCAACTGGATGTGGGCGGTGTTGGCTACGAAATTGAAGCGCCGATGACCACGTTTTACAATCTCCCTGTTATTGGCGAAGAGATTAAACTGCACACCCATCTGGTGGTCAGGGAAGACGCACATGTCCTGTTTGGCTTTCATACCGAAGCCGATAGAACTATGTTCAGGACGCTGATTAAGGTGAATGGCGTAGGGCCGAAATTGGCGTTAACAATTTTATCCGGCCAAACCGCTGACGAGTTTTATCGCTGCATTAATAACGGCGACATACAGGCTTTGGTGAAATTACCCGGTGTAGGCAAAAAAACCGCTGAACGTTTAATGGTGGAACTGCGCGATAAAATGCCCGATTCCATACCGACCAGCAGTCAAAACACCGTGCCCATGCAAGCTAATCCTGGCCAAGAAGCCATCAGTGCGCTGTGTTCATTAGGTTATAAACCCGCCGATGCCGCTAAAATGGTGCAAGCCATCAATAGCGAGGGCAAAAGCTGCGAAGACATTATCCGCCAAGCCTTGCAAGGCGTTAAACGATGATTGAAGCCGACAGGATCGTCACCGCCAACAGCCGCACCGATGAAGAACGTCAGGACAGGGCCATTCGTCCCAAGCGTTTGGCTGAATATGTTGGCCAACAAGAGTTACGTGGCCAGATGGAAATTTTCATTCAGGCGGCGGTGGCGCGTAAGGAAGCCCTCGATCACGTCCTGATATTTGGCCCGCCCGGATTAGGCAAAACCACCTTGGCCAATATCATCGCCGCAGAAATGGGCGTTAATTTCCGGCAAACCTCAGGCCCCGTATTGGAAAAAGCCGGTGATCTGGCGGCTTTGCTGACCAATCTGGATACCCACGATATTTTGTTTATTGATGAAATCCATCGCTTAAGTCCCGTGGTGGAAGAAATTCTGTATCCGGCCATGGAAGATTACCAGCTGGATTTGATGATCGGTGAAGGCCCCGCTGCCCGTTCCATTAAACTGGATTTGCCGCCGTTTACTTTGGTGGGCGCAACCACGCGTGCAGGACTTTTGACCTCGCCGTTACGTGATCGTTTCGGAATCGTGCAGCGCCTGGAGTTTTACACGGTGGAGGAGTTAGGCCAGATTGTCACCCGTTCAGCTGGCGTTTTGGGAATTACGATAGAATCGTACGGTGCGTTTGAGATCGCTCGCCGTTCACGGGGCACGCCGCGTATTGCTAACCGTTTGCTGCGGCGGGTGCGGGATTTTGCCGAAGTCAAAGGCAATGGCGTGATTACCGGTGACATATCCGAGCAGGCGCTGGAC
>NZ_FUKJ01000414.1 GCF_900163745.1 Crenothrix polyspora | reverse complement strand
GACCACCACACGCGCCGCAATCGTGGGCTGCTTCATGTGGATTGTTCTGACTGGTTGAGCCATGCCCTGATAAGGCAATAATTCGTGCAAAACCATCAGTAAGCCCTGTCATGCGTAATAATGCGGCGACACGTTCAACCTGTTCAACATCGGTAAAACCGAATTTAGGGTGTTGCGCCGAGGCTTCAGTGTCGACATCAGTCGCAATAAATGCCAATACGGTGTCAACCGATGGAACAAAGGTACGTTGCCGCCAGTCAGCAAAAGCCTTATGACTGCCTGGCATCAGCATTTTAGTCAACAGCCCAACCAAGGTAAAAGGTGCCAGGGAAAATATTGCCAAGCTGGATAAGAATAAATTGCGGCGTGGAAGCTGATGTACAAGGTAAGCGAATCTTTGATATAACCGTTGTCCCTTTTGGCGGGCAAGCAAGGTTTTTTCATGGCCTTGCCTGGCAATTTCATCCACTTCATGAACTGGCGTTATCACGACGGGACACAACGGGGTTAAATGTACAGCATCTAGCCCCTTGTAATTCATGGGTATGCCAAAAAATCCGGCCACCCCCAAAGTTTCAATGGCAGGATTCAATTCTTCTAAATGACGACGAAAACTCTCTTCGCGCTCATCCATACACATGATGATTTGCGCTTCGGGTCGCTGAATGCGTTTACTCCAGCGTCCACGATTATGATTTTCACGTAAGCCTTGAAATAGGGCATCCCGATAATTATTCTCGTAAGCGAGCAACCATATTGGGTTGCGTTGCTCTGCTGTAAATTTATCCAATACGGCTAACAGTGCCAATAAATCGGCTTTATCCAGTTGCTGGACATCATCAGCATTCAAGCCTAAATGCTGCATCAGACGAAACAAACGCCAGCCGCTATTGATTATGGTATGGCCTGTATTTTTTCCTGCCAGTGGACTCACTTGCCATGTCGCTATCAAATCGGCGGTATGTTGCCAATCTTGTCGGCAACTGCGCTCAGACCCCGCACGCAAAACCAAAGCCTCCGCCCTACGCGTTAAATATTCCGGCAAATCACCCTGATAAACATGCCGCCGTACCATAAGCTCAGACAGGTTTTTACGAAAATAGCTGTGCAATGCACCCAGTTTGGCTGGTATTTTCCAGACATCGCGGCACACCTGATTTAACCAAAGTCGATCCAGCGTTAACCGTATCGCCAGATAATCGGCCAGTGACGGTGCAATTTTTTGATTGGCATGATAGTCCGTATGCTGTTGTCGCCAGTTCATCATGCCCGACCAGCCGGGTAATTCCAGCACCAAACGCTGTAAATAGCCCTGCCATTGCGCGGGTGGAATTTCCAGATGATCTAACTGCCACACAATAGCAGTAATGGCATCTTCCGGTAACTCGGCAATAATCGCTGCGCCATCAGGCAAGTCTTGTAAAAATGAATTGACATCGTAACGCATGGAGACTCGCCAAGCCCCATATAAGCCTAACTGTGCCAGCTGTGGCAATGACCATGCGGCCAACCCTTCATCTAAAGCCGCCGCACACACGCGTATCAATTGGGGACGTACCGACTCCAAAATATCCACGCCTGTTAAAGCTTGTACTACACTGGCCAAGGTTCTTGTTTCACCTACGCTAGCGACTAATTCATCCAGCATAATACCGGCTTGCTGCTGCGTGGCCGTATGAGCAACATCTTGATGCTGTGCCAACCAGTCTTCCGCCTGTTCTATCGATAAATCAAGCATATTTTCCGGATGTAACGCGGCATGATTCAGATCAAGCGTGTTTAACACAGCGTCCCAAAGCTGTTGAATACACTTTCCGGAAGCCTTTGCTGTCCAGCCATCACGCACCGCATTTGGCACATCGGCTTGCAGCGCAGATAAAGCCCCCAACTCTTCTATCTGCCAGTTTAATTGACTGATAGACAGCGCGTGAAAATTCGCCAACAATGCCACGCGATAAATATCCTGGCGCTTAACGGCCTTGTTACCTCTGTTATAAACAATCTGTTCCGGTATCAATCCCGACTGGGCGTTGATGGCAGAAATCAGATCACTATCTGTGATACGGCCTTGTTGGTAAAAATCACGGTATCGTGCTTCGGGGAGATAACCGGAAATACCGGTTAACGCTTCAAATTCTGCCAGTGCCTGCTCAAAGGGCAAATGTTGAAACCCGTGCAGGGTATTATGGTGAACAAAGTCACGTATCGGCGCTTGTGCGGGGAGTATATGATCCAAATCATGCAATGCCTTGATAATCAGCGCACGGGGGGTCTCGTTGTCGTGTTGTATTGCCATATCTACAAAGGCCGTTGTTTAATCATGGCGCTCAAGTCACTGACGGTTGCCGCCGATAACTCAATGAGGGCTTGGGGAAATAAACCGAAAAACACGATACCCGCCACTAAAACCCATGCCGCTAACAGCTCTGTTGTATTCAAATCAGGGATAGTTTGCCAATTGGATCGAACTGGGCCGGTAAATAACACGCCTATCGTACGCATGACATACGCGGCGGTAATCAACATGCCGATACCGAAAAAAATCATCAATGCACCGGAGTACTGAATACCGGCAATAAGCGTGTGCAATTCAGCAATAAAACCCACCGAACCTGGCAAGCCCATAGAGGCTAACAGCACCAGCGTCATCACCAGCGTAAAGCGTGGCATCACCTGCACCAAAGAACTGTAATCTTGAATATTGCGGGTATGGGTGCGTTCATACAACAAACCGACCAGCAGGAACATGGCTCCGGCAATCAAGCCATGCGCCACCATTTGTAATACCGCACCGGTAAGCCCGGTTTCCGTCAAGGTAGACATGCCCAGCAACACAATACCCATGTGGCTGATCGACGAATACGCCACCATCGCTTTAAGATCAGTTTGCCGCCAGGCTAACAGACCGCCATACAGCATACCAAACAACGCCAGGAACACTAATAACGGCTGTAAGATATGCGCCGCTTCCGGCAACATCACCATGACCCGAATCAAACCATAAGCGCCCATTTTCAGTAAAATGCCAGATAGCAGTATACTAATAGGACTGGGTGCTTCCACATGCGCCAAAGGCAACCAGCCGTGCAAGGGGAAAATCGGCAACTTGACCCCAAAACCCAGCAAAAATCCCAACAGCACCAACACCTGTTCCTGCCAGGGCATATTCTTGGCCATTTGGTGCATGGAAGTCATTAATGTGCCTTCATATTCCAGGTCGTATTCACTGATCGCCAGCAGGCTAATCAGCATAAACACCGAGCCACCCATGGTGTACAGCACAAAATTAAGGCTGGCGGCGTGACGGCGCTTGCCACCCCAGCGTCCAATGAGGAAAAACAGCGGAATTAAGGTGACTTCCCAGAAGGTATAGAATAAAGCCCAATCCTGCGCCAAAAACACGCCGAGTATGCCAAATTCCAGCAACAAAACACACAGGTAATACCCTTTAATGCTTTGCGTTATGGAAAACGAGGCCAGCAAAGCCACAGAGGTAAGCAAAGTCGCCAATAGCACCATCGGCATCGACAAGCCGTCTATGCCTAATGCATATTCACTACCCAGCTCCGGATTAAGCGCCACGTATTCACTGAATTGCGTGCTGGCATTGTGCTGATCGTAAATACACAATAAATAAAGACTAATCAGCAAAGTCAGCGTACTGAAAAAGTGTGCCAGAGTTCGAATAGTGCGACTATTTTCTCCCGGCGCGAAAGCCAACAATACAACACCCAAAGCGGGCATCCAGAGTAGCAGACTGAGTATTCCCATGCTGTCTTGTATTTTGTCTGATTTTCAAAATTTGGAAATTTTACGCTAGGATCGTGTATTTGCCTAAACTAAAAATAGGTGAATTTTAAGAGCAGTGACCGACCTTTGCTTCATACAGGATTATTTGTTACGCTTTCGGCGTTGTAAACCAACCTCCTGGAAAAAAATGAAACTGCAAACAAAATGCACGCTGGTCATCATTGGTTTATTAATTATTGAAATTCTTCCAGTGCCCTTTGCCTCCCTTTACAGCTTGTACGCCATCAGGAAAAGGCCGGATTGGTTGCCGCGCGTCACCCATAACCTTTATGGCGAAACATTGGCAGACGCTCCTGAGGCACATAATCCGCCCGTTTTCATGGCTCACGATCCGCTAGCGGTGCGTAAAAACTGTACAGCAGGCCTGGTGGCGATGTTCATTGTCGATCTTTTAGTGCCCGTTGTCATTCCAACGGCATTGTATGTTGTCCGAAGACGACCCAAATGGTTTAAAAGCCTTATCGTCCGGCTCTATTCTGATAAGTTCAATCCCTACTCAACACCTGCGGATGAAAAAGCTGAACCCCGCATCCTCGACCCCGGCGCTTTAGCGCGCATGGAACAAAAATTTGCCGATTTAGAGCAAAAAAACGTCCATTTTGCCAAAGCGCAGTCGCGCAGAAGTCCGCGTTAAGCGCCCAAAATAAATCCAGCGCTCAATAACGGCGCACCGAGCTGTCGCATAAACACGACCAGGCATCAATGCCGCCCGCTAAATTTGCCACATCGATAAAGCCTGAATGCACCAAATACTGTGCCGCTTGCTGACTGCGCATACCATGATGGCAAATAACAACAATTTCATCATTGACATTTAACTCCGCCAACCTTTGTGGCACTTGATTCAACGGGACTAACACGCTGTTGTCAATATGTGCATAACGAAATTCGTCAGGCTCTCTGACATCAAGTAAAAACACCGCATCATTGTGTTGTAGTTTATGTTTTAATTCTGTCGCCAAAATTTGCTTTACCGCCATAAGTGTTCTCCCTTAAATGTTTTTACAATCGTTTTAGCCCAAAAAATGCAGCTGATATTCAAGAAAACTTTCTAAAATGCACAGTAGTTCCCCGTATTTATAATGCCTTTTATTTAAATTCAGCTTATCATTGCACATATTTTGTCATTGTAAAAAATGAACCGATGATGCCTCACAAATTACTCTGTCTACCGCTGATTTTGGCCTTGAGCAGTTGCGGACAACCCGGCCCGCTTTACTTGCCCACCAAATCGGCACCTGTACCTGTCAAACCCAAACCAGAACTTAAAGAACCTAAAAAAGACAAATAATAACAATGGATTATTTTAATTACAGGAACAATGAACTGTTCGCCGAAGATGTTTCGGTGCAAGATATTGTCTACACCTACGGCAGCCCTTGCTACATTTACTCACGCCGCACACTGGAAAAGCACTGGCACGCCTTTGACCAGGCTTTTGGCGATCATCCGCATTTAATTTGTTATGCGGTTAAAGCCAATTCTAACATTGCCATCCTCAATCTCTTGGCACGACTAGGCTCCGGGTTTGATATTGTTTCACTCGGTGAACTGGAACGCGTGCTTGCCGCCGGAGCCAATCCTAAAAAAATTGTTTTCTCAGGTGTCGGTAAGCGTGAAGATGAAATTCTTGCGGCCTTAAAAATCGGTATCCGTTGCTTTAATATAGAGGTGAGTAGCGAACTGGATAGAATTAACCTGCTTGCCGGGCAGTTAGGCGTTATTGCCAATGTCTCGTTTCGGGTCAATCCGGATGTGGATGCCAAAACTCACCCTTATATTTCTACGGGATTGAAAGAAAACAAATTCGGTATCGACATCAAACACGCATTGGATGAATACCGCCGCGCAGCCACTATGGCGCATATCAACGTCGTGGGTATTGATTGCCATATTGGCTCGCAACTGACCGAAATTCAACCGTTTCTGGACGCATTGGATCGGGTGCTGACGCTGGCTGATACCCTGAAAGCGGAAGGCATTCATCTGCACCATCTTGATCTGGGCGGCGGTCTGGGTATTCGTTACAAAGATGAGCAGCCGACTGAACCGGCACAGTATATTGAGCAATTACTGGCACGATTAAGCGGCAGTCATTACGAGATTTTGCTGGAGCCTGGGCGTGCTATCGTGGGCAATGCCGGCATTTTGGTCACCCAGGTGGAATATTTAAAACCCACTGACAGTAAAAACTTTGCCATTGTTGATGCGGCCATGAATGACCTGATACGCCCTGCCCTGTACAGCGCCTGGCAGGAAATTATTCCAGTTAATCAACACAGCGATGCGCCCGAACAAACCTGGGATATTGTCGGGCCGGTTTGCGAAACCGGTGATTTTCTCGGTAAAGAACGCCAGCTTAAAATTGCCCCTGGTGATTTATTGGCGATACGCTCTTCCGGTGCCTATGGCTTTTCCATGAGTTCCAACTATAATTCCAGACCTCGTGTACCCGAATTGATGGTTGATGGAAGTCAACTATACTTGATTAGAGAAAGAGAAACTGTAACGCAACTGCGGGCTGGCGAACATTTACTACCTTAGGCGATAGACTATGATCAACTTCACCAAAATGCACGGCCTTGGCAATGACTTTGTGGTCATTGATGCCATCAACCAAGTCATTTCTCTCAGCGCTGGGCAAATCCGCTTTATGTCTGATCGCCACTTTGGCATTGGCTTTGACCAGTTGTTACTGGTCGAAAAAGCCACCCTGAATGAAGCTGACTTCAAATATCGCATTTTTAATGCGGATGGCAGCGAAGTAGCGCAATGCGGCAATGGTGCAAGGTGTTTTGCCCGTTTTGTACGCGATAAACACTTGTCAGACAAAGATGAAATTTGTGTCAGTACAGACTCAGGGGTGCTGGTATTACGCTTTGCTGATGACAACATGATTACCGTCAACATGGGCATCCCCAAGCATAAACCCACTGAAATTCCACTATTGGCAACAGAAGAATCCAAATTTTACAGTGCTGACATTGCGACAGAACGTCGTCAAATTGACAATCTTTCCAGTCATGTTGGTCAACGGGCATTTGGTGCAGTTTCTATGGGTAATCCGCACGCCGTATTGCAAGTACATGACATCAAAACCGCACAAGTCGCCAACATTGGTGCGCAACTGGAAAGCCATGCGATTTTCCCTGAACGCGCTAATATTGGTTTTATGCAAGTCATCGATCCACACCATATCAAGCTCAGAGTGTATGAGCGTGGCACTGGAGAAACCCTGGCCTGTGGCAGCGGTGCTTGTGCCGCAGTCGTCATAGGCATTGAACAGCACTTGCTGGCGCATGATGTTTTGGTTGAATTACCGGGTGGCAACCTAAAAATAAACTGGGCAGGTCGAGGTGAGCCGGTATTCATGACCGGGCCTGCCACCTCTGTTTATGATGGGGGCATAGCCCTATGAATAAACAACAATCTCTGTTAACAGCTCAAGAGGTTGAATTATACCTGCAACAACATCCCGATTTTTTCAACAAACACCTGCATTTACTGGAACAAATGCACATCCCGCATCCTAGCGGCAATGCGGTGTCGCTGGTTTCCAAACAACTGGAAATATTCAGAGTCAAACATCATGAGCAAGAAAACCAGCTCATGACTTTAATCGAAATTGCCCGTGACAACGATATTGCCTGCACACGTATGCACAAACTTACCCTGGCCTTGCTTGATGCCTCAAGCCTGGAAGATGTGATAAGCCATCTCAATATTGTGTTATCTGAATATTTTTTAACCGATTTTGTTGCGCTACGCATTATTAAACCCACCGGCAACTCTACGGTTGGCGATTTATTTATCGGCTCGGACAGTAACAGCTTAAAACCGTTTGCCAGTGAACTGGCCAGCAATCAACCCAGCTGCGGTCGCCCGACGCTAACTCAGGCCAAAACACTGTTTGGTGATTCCGCATTGGAGGTGCGTTCATGCGTTATTATCCCGCTGTTATTTACCGAATTGGAGGGCATACTGGCCATCGGCAGTCGTAAAGAAGGCCGGTTTCAATACGGCATGGGCAATATGTTGTTGACACAAATGAGCGAAATTATCGCCACCCGACTCATTTCGTTTATACCCAAGTCCTAATGTCTCCCAATGCGCAACAACTGCTGGATAATTTTTTCAGGCAGCTCACTGTTGAACAAGGCGCATCACCACATACCCTAAAAAGCTATCAACGCGATATCAAGCAACTGATGCGCTACTGTAGTGATAAAGCCATCCAAAACTGGCCAGATGTGAAGCAAAGCGATATCCGCTATCATATTGCCAGCCGTTATCGTCTGGGCATTAGCGGTAAAAGCTTACAGCGCGAGTTATCGGCCATACGCAGTTTTTACAATTATTTACTTAAACACAATGAGACGGACAGCAATCCGGCACACTATGTTAAAGCGCCTAAACCGGTGCGAAAACTCCCTAAAACCCTGGATGTCGACCAAATAACCGGCCTGTTGGAAGCTGAGACCAGCTCGCATCTGGAAAGCCGCGATGTTGCCGTGTTCGAGTTGTTTTATTCATCAGGGCTGCGTCTTAGCGAACTGGTCGCCCTCGATGTTAATGACATTGATTTACTCGATCATTCGTTGATGGTACGCGCCGGCAAAGGTGGGAAAGCGCGATTACTCCCCGTCGGCAGCAAGGCAATCAGCACCCTGATGACATGGTTGTCCTTACGCCCCAAAATCGCCAAAGATTTTGAAACAGCCTTGTTCGTATCACACAAAGGCACTCGATTGGGGCAACGCAGCATTCAAGCCCGACTCAAGCAATGGTGCCAAAAAAAAGGCATCGCCGAACATGTTCACCCACACATGTTCAGGCATTCTTTTGCCAGTCATTTGCTAGAAACTAGCCAAGACTTGCGTGCGGTACAGGAATTACTCGGCCACAGTGATATTAACTCCACGCAAATCTATACCCACCTGGATTTTCAGCATCTGGCGAAAGTCTATGACAACGCCCATCCACGCGCCCAAAAAAAAATCGACAACCCTGCTGTCAATAAGCAAAAAAATTAAAAACCTGCTACCATGTGCCCCTATAATTTTGTTAAAAACCATCCGTTTTTACACATAGACACTCCCTTATTTAGTTAGGATACCAAAATGGCAGAAAGCGACATGCAGGATGACGAAAAATCTAAAGGCATACTTTGGGCGTTTGGTGTTCTTGGCTTGGTCACAACAATCGTTCTTATTATCTTGGGCGCATGGTGGGGGGCAGAGCCAGAGCAGTTCAATATCAACGATGAAGCCATCAAGCGGATGAAGGAAACCAACACAACCGAAGCGCCCCTTGGTTATACCTACACCAATACCCTGGCACATATTTCCGAGGTACTGCTCCACAAAAGTGGTGGTTACATTACCAATGACGTGGCTCCCCCAGGATTATTACTGGATAACGTCAAAAACTTCGAGTATGGTGCGCTGGTTATGTTGCGTGATGCCACCTCGGCGCTCAGAAATCACTTTGCCCGCGATCAATCGCAATCTGCCGAAGACACCGACTTAGCTATCGCCGAACCTTATTTTTATTACGAAAATGATTCCTGGGCGCTGCCTTCAACGGAGGCTGAGTACCAAAAAGGTATCGATGCTCTGCATAAATATATGATACGTTTGCAAAAATACGGTGGCAACGTAAAACAGGCACAGTTTTATTCAAGAGCTGACAACCTGTGGCAATATACCGAAGTTGTTATTAAACGCTTAGGCGGACTGTCTACGCGTCTTAGCGCAAACAGCTCTAGCGTCAACTTAGGCCCCGGATTAACAAAAATCGAAATGGACGATGCTGAAAAGCAGGGCACGCCTGTCACTAAAATTTCCTGGCTGGAAATTGACGACGTGTTCTATGAAGCGCGTGGCGCAAGCTGGGCGTTACTGCATATTCTTCGTGCTATTAAACATGATTTTAAAGATATTCTGCTCGATAAACGCGCCATGCGTACCGTGGATATTATGATTAAGGCGCTAGAAAATGCCATGAACCCCATTTTAAGCCCCATGATTCTCAATGGCGGCGGTTACGGCTTGTTTGCTAACTATTCGCTAACAATGGCAACTTACATAGCCCGTGCTAACGCTGCGGCACTTGATTTACGCGACATTATGAACAGAGGCTAGGAGTTATATTATGGATGACCAAATCAACGAAAATTTAAAAAAACTGAGTACCTGGAAAAGAATCTTCTTTATGCTGATTTTCGCCGCCATCGGCGGCATGGTAAGGATGTTGTTATGGGCGGTCATTTTATTACAGATCGCTTCAGTGTTATTAACCGGCAAAATTAACAGCAATATCCTGGATTTTGGACGCAGCCTGTCCATCTATACCTATCACATTTTGCTGTTTTTATCTTTCAATACGGACGTACTGCCCTTCCCGTTTGCGGCCTGGAATTTAACTGCTGACTTGAGAATACCGGACGCTTCCGGCAAATAAAGTCTTATGCGCCCTACACGCAAAATCATCCATATTGATATGGATGCCTTTTTTGCCGCTGTAGAGCAACGCGATTTCCCCCAATACCGTAATAAACCGCTTATCGTAGGTGGCCAGCCTTTTTCGCGTGGTGTTGTGGCGGCTTGTAGCTATGAAGCGCGAAAATATGGCATTCATTCCGCCATGCCATCGTCCAAGGCCTACCGCTTATGTCCTCAGGCTATTTTCGTCAAACCACGTTTTGATGCCTATCGAGAAGTGTCCGGCATTATCCGCAGCATTTTTGCTGACTATACTGAGCTTGTTGAGCCGGTATCTCTGGATGAGGCCTATCTGGATGTCAGTGATGTAGGTCGGCATCAAGGTTCGGCGACCTTAATCGCCAACGCCATCAAAACCGACATTCAGCAAAAAACCCAACTCACTGCATCCGCTGGAGTTTCCTACAATAAATTCCTCGCCAAAATGGCCTCTGCTATCAATAAACCCGATGGTTTATATTTGATTACACCGGAACAAGGCGGTGCATTTGCCGAACAACTCCCTATCGGCAAATTTCATGGCATAGGCAAAGCCACGGCGGAAAAAATGCACGCTTTGGATGTGCATACGGGCAGCGATCTGAAAAAAATCTCCCTAGAAATCTTACAACAGCATTTTGGCAAGGCTGGCCACCATTATTACGCGATTTGCAGAGGCATTGACCACCGCCCCGTCAATAACCACAGAGTCAGCAAGTCGATAGGCGTGGAAACAACCTTACAGCAAGACATAACCACAACACAGGATATTATCGACCATCTGCAAGCACTATTAAAAAAAGCCGCCTTAAAAGTCGCTGAAAAACATCTGGCTGCGTATACACTGACAGTGAAAATCAAATATCATGATTTTATACAAATTACCCGCAGCCGCACCCTGACACACCCGATTACACCGACGCTAAGCTCAGACGGCATTCTCGAAGATTTGCTGAAAAATACCGACGTAGGTAATCGTAGCGTGCGTTTGTTGGGCATTACGCTGTCATCGTTGAACCATCCCTCTCAGTTACAACAACCCCAACAAATCGACCTGTTTAACAACTCGTCAGTCGCAAGTTAGCCCATAAAATATGGGTACAAGCTAGGCTGTCGAAATATAACCATTTGAAAGATAAAAGTGTTTCTGGTTTTTGGATATTGGAATATCAAAAACATACTGTCTATTTAATAGGTTATACCGTTTTTAAAATGCCAATAAGCAATACTCGAAAATTCAACAAAATGTGCCTATTTCGACAGCCTAGGTACAAGCGATCCGTGCAAGCTTGTTGCAATGGCTAAAAATAGATTGTGACTACCTTGCCCCGCCTAACAAAAGCGGTGGTTTTCCTCAATTCTGATCTATTTCATCTGAAACCTTGAGAAAATAGATTCTGATTTCGTCAATTATGGTGTTTTGCCCAACTCGGAAGAATTGCCTGACAAATGATGCCGCCAACACTTGCTTGACCGTTTTCTCGGATGGCAATTCGCGCGACTGGGTACGCAGGTACAACTGATGTTGGCTCATGGGGCGAATTGTGTGATGATGCTTTTGATATTTTAATAAAAGCATTATTTATCAATATACTATTCACAAGTTATGTGTCGGGTTTTTGACCGATCACACAATTCGCCCCATGAGCCATTATTGCTTCGGGGCGTGCAAGGTGGAAGATTGAAAATGAAAACAATAATACCTTGAAGACCAAGGGCTATCACTTCGAGCATACAACGGTCATGGTCAACAATTCTTGTCTTCTTTGTTGGCCACATTGATTTTGCTCGCTTATTTATTGCATATGCTGCTGGATTTAATGGACGACAAGTTTTGCCTGCTTCGTCAAAAACTGCCCTCACGCAAACGATTATTTGATGATATGAAGGCGCTTACGACTTACTTCTGTTTTGAGAATTGGGAGCACTTGCTCGACTTTATGTTGGAAGGGTGGTCTCATCCACCGAATAGTCGAATTGTTCGCCCTCCAAAATCTGGAATCGGATAGGATTGAGCCATAATGAGAATTGCTGGGTAGCGCTAGTGTACCAGAACCCCTATCACTAAGTCTGTTAGGCATCGGTATCGCCACATTAGCAAAGCGCAAAGCACTCTCAGGTCAATCTTAAGCAAAACCGTCAAGGGTACAACGATGCGCTTACCCTAACTCACACAACACGGCAATGCTATGACCGATCAACTCACCGTTGATCGGTTTTTTTATGGGTGGCAAATTCATGTAATATGCTTAATTTTTGCCACAGTCCCATAAACGCCAATGCCATTAGTTAAAACCACATTCAAACCCGCGTGGTGGTTACGCAATACCCACTTACAAACACTATACGCGGCATTACTGCGAAACACACCAGCTATTGCAAGCCCTACAAGGGAGCGTCTTATGACACCTGACCATGATTTCATTGACATCGATTGGTTTGGTGAAGACCATCAGCCGTTAATTATTCTTCTGCATGGTTTATCTGGCAGCGCACAGTCCACTTATATCGTAGGCTTGCAACATGTCCTGCTACAACAAGGTTTTCGCAGTGTAGCGTTAAATTTTCGCGGTTGCAGTGGTGAATCCAATCGAACAGCCCGTTGCTACCATTCAGGTGAAACGCAAGATATTCATTTTCTTTACCAAACATTACGCACCCGCGAACCTGATACGTCCATCGGGGCTGTCGGTTTTTCATTAGGCGGTAATGTTTTGTTAAAATGGCTGGGTGAACAAGGTGATAAAATAACCTTGTTCGGGGCTGTCGCCGTTTCTGTGCCTTTGCTATTAAATCGGTGTGCCAGCAAACTCGATAATGGCTTTTCCAAACTTTACCGAGCGAATTTACTGCGCGAATTAAAAGGCTACATTCGCACAAAACACCACCACCTGGAACAGATAGGCCAGGCTGACGAGGCCGATAAAATAAAACAGCTTGGTGATTTGTCGGGTATCAAATCTTTCTGGCAGTATGACGATTGCGTTGTCGCGCCTTTACATGGCTTTAAAGATGTTCATGACTATTACCGGCGTTCCAGTTCGCGCCAGTTTCTTAAGTCCATCACCTTGCCTACATTAATCATTCAAGCTGTTGATGATCCTTTTATGACCAAAGATGTTTTGCCCGGTATGAATGAGTTATCAACCAGTGTTTATTTGGAGACAACGCAAGGGGGAGGACATGTAGGATTTGTTTCCGGTAATAATCCATTTAAGCCCTTTTATTGGCTGGATCAGCGTATTCCGGCGTTTTTAAAACAGATGCTTGAAAAATAAAAACAACCGTATAACCCTGATCCTGGTATATCTGAGCCGTTATTTCTTCGCTCGTTGCAATCTGGCAGCCTTGGGATCCAGTATAAGCGGGCGATAAATTTCAACTCTATCACCCTGCTTGAGAATATGGCCCAGATCACACACGCTACCGAAAATTCCGATTTTGGTCTGGGTTAAATCAATTTCAGGAAAATCACTAAGTAAGCCTGATGCCTGTATGGCCTGTTCTGCGCTGATGCCTATCGGTAGTTGCAGCGTAACAAGCGCTTGTTGCTGCGGCTTGGCGTAGACCACTTCTACAGTAATCATTTGATTTTATAGCCTATCAATAGCCATAAACATCTTTGGCGCGTTGCGTAAAAGCCCCCACCATCGTGTTGCAGATTTGGTTAAAAACCGCGCCGAAGGCCAGATTGGCCAGCTTCCCTGCCATTTCAAATTCTAAATTAAGCGAAATTTTGCTGGCGTTCTCCCGTAGCGGCAAGAAATTCCAGGAACCTTCCAGATAAGAGAACGGGCCATCAAGCAAGGAAACCGTTATTTTGCCGGTGTTATCTATTTTGTTGCGCGTGGAAAATGCTTTTTTGAACCCTCCTTTGGCAATGAGCAACTCTGCTTCAACAAAGTCTTCACCGCGTTTAAGAATACGGCTACCGCTGCACCAGGGCAAAAATTTTGGATAGGCCTCAATGTCGTTAACCAGCTCGAACATTTGCAGTGCGGAAAATTTGACCAAGGCACTTTTTTCTACAACCGTCATGATTACAGTACTCCAATAACATGCAGAAACACCAAAAATACAGCACAGGGCGAAACGTAGCGCACCACAACGCGCCATAACGTGTAACTCTGGGCATCTGGCATGGCTAATTCTTTTTCGCTGTGTTGCGCGTGCATTATCCAGCCGGTAAATATGGCGATACATAAACCACCGGCTGGTAACATCAGGTTGGCAGTGATGTAATCGATTAATTCAAACAGCGATTGATTGAAAATTTTAAACCCTGACCAAATATTAAACGAAAATACGGTTATTAACCCCAGTCCCCAGGCCGCTAAACCCGATTTTATACAGGCTTGTTGTCGCGACAAACCTTTGTGTTCAATTAACCAGGCCACGGCCGGTTCAATTAATGAGATCGATGAGGATAATGCGGCAAACACTAACGCAATAAAAAATAAAGTACCAAATAACCAGCCGCCAGTCATATTACCGAAGGCAATCGGCAACGTTTGAAAGATAAGGCCAGGGCCTGAATCAGGCTGTAATTGATGCGTGAAGACAATCGGAAAAATAATAAGCCCCGCCAATAACGCCACAATAGTATCTGCACCAGCAATAATGAAGGTTGCTTTGGCAATCGATACATCTTTGGGCAAATATGCGCCGTATACCATCACCGCACCCATCCCGATACTGAGTGTGAAGAAAGCTTGTCCCATCGCTACGAGTATGGAGTTACCGGTCAGTTTACTAAAGTCCGGGTTGAATAAAAATCGCAGGCCTTGAAAATAACCGCTGGTGCTCATGGCATAGCCGACTAATAAAATCATTAACACAAATAAAGCCGGTATTAAAAAGCGTACCGATTTTTCCAGGCCGCCGGTAACGCCGCGTGCGACTATCAGCATGGTGGCTACCATAAACAGTGTATGCCAGAAAATTAATTGCATGGGGCTGGCGATAAAATTGTCGAACAGCGTTTTTATTTCTGCAGGGCTGGCACCGGAAAAACTGCCAATGAAGTTTTTTAATACATACGCCGATGCCCAGCCGGCAATTACACTGTAGTAGGACAGGATTAGAAATCCGGCAATCACGCCCATCCAGCCGACGTAATGCCAGCGTTTGTCGGCACCGGCTTCGGTTGTCAGCGTAATCATGGTGTCGATAGGGTTTTGTCGACTGCGCCGTCCCATCATGATTTCCGCCATCATAATCGGGATGCCGATGAGTAGCACGCAGGCTAAATACACGATGACAAACGCCCCGCCGCCATTTTCTCCGGCAATGTAGGGGAATTTCCAGATATTGCCCAAGACGACGGCTGAGCCTGTGGCGGCGAGAATAAAGCCAAAATCTGAT
>NZ_FUKJ01000416.1 GCF_900163745.1 Crenothrix polyspora | reverse complement strand
GGCCAGCTATTTGTCAATGGCCACTAAAGCCCCTTACCTTATAAGTTTGGCGAAGGTGTTGTATTTAAAGACTACTTTATTTAGCGGTAGCAGTATTGCCCCTCAATCCCCCTTTTTCAAAGGGGAGGCATGTCGTAAGCTTTATAACTGAGTAGGGCAGGGGCTGTAGTCGTCTTTATGGTATGTGGATCTTTCTGGCGAGCGCTGCCCCAAAGCTAGTAGTTACTAAAAAATTTCTCTTTATGCTCATTGGATGTTAGCCCCTCTTTTTTAAAGAGGGGAACTGAACTGTTACAAAGTGTTTATCCACTGTTGCTGTAATTGCTGCCTGTTCAACGCCAGCCATTGAATGGCGATAATCGGGATAGCCGACTCTATCTCGCCGATCTGTACCATGTGATAGGCTTCTTCAAAAGGGACGGTTCTTACCCAAATATCTTCATGCTCCTCATCCAGGCCATGAACCCCGCCAATCTTAGCGCTGTCTACTCTGCCGCAAAACAGGGTGATACGCTCTGATGCGCCACCCGGCGTGGTATAAAACTCATTAATGGTGATTAGTTCCTGTATTTCGCAACCGGCTTCTTCCAGTGATTCCCGGAAAGCCACTTCTTCAGCCGTTTCGCCCTCTTCAATAGCACCGGCGACAATTTCCACCAACCAAGCCCTTTCAGGGCGAATCATGGCTCCCGCCCTGAATTGTTCAATCAACACCACTTTGTCAGCATCAGGATCGTACAGCAAAACGGCAATACAACTGCCACGTACAAACAACTCCCGGCTGATTTCCTCACTCCAGCCACCGGCGTATAACGTATGTTTTAACCGGTATACCTCCATACGAAAAAAACCTTTATAAACAATTTCCTTATTGAGTATTTCAAACTGTCTTTTCATCACTTTCCTGTGTATTTTACTTGATAAATAACACCCAACTGATCGTCGCTGATTAACAGGCTGCCATCGGGCATTTCCAGAACATCGACTGGTCGGCCTAAAACTTTATCCTCTTTATCTAACCAACCGTCAATAAAAACCTCCTCTGCAACCGGCTGATCCTGCTCAAATTTCACCAATGCAATCCGATAGCCATCGGGCTTGCTGCGATTCCATGAACCATGCTGGGCAACAAACAACTGGTTTTTATACTGGGGTGGAAACTGATCGCCACGGTAAAACCGCGCACCCAAGGGCGCAACATGGGCTTTAAATTTCCATACCGGTGCGCTAAATTGTTGGGCTTTTTTATCGGTCAAAATATCGGGATCGGCAATATCTCCAGCATGATAATACGGAAAACCAAAATGTTCACCCAGGATTAACCAACGATTCAGTTCATCAGCGGGTGTATCATCCCCTAAATAATCACGGCCATTATCGGTAAAAAACAGCATATTGGTATTCGGTTGCCAATCAAAGCCGACCGTATTGCGAATGCCGACAGCAAGGATTTCAAAATGACCCCCATCCGCATTTAGGCGCACCAACGAGGTATAAATAGCCTCTTCTGGTTTGCAGATATTACACGGCGCACCCACGGCGGTATACAGCTTATTATCAGGGCCGAAGCGTAAATATTTCCAGCCATGATGCGGATCTGAGGGCAACTGGTCATAAATCACCACTGGTTTAGGGGGATGGCTTAAATTATCCAGAATATGCTCATACCGACTGATACGGCTCACTTCTGCAACATAAAGCGTGCCGTCCTTGTAGGCGACACCGTTAGGCATTAATAATTTTGTCGCAATAACGTAACGTTTATCGGCCAGACCATCTGCATTGCTATCTTGAATGGCATACACTTCGCCTTCGCGCCCGGTGCCGACAAAAACAACGCCATTATCGCCTAATGCCAAACTGCGAGCTCCCGGTAAATTATCGGCATAAACAGAGAGCGAGAAGCCTTCGGGTACGTGCAGTTGCTTTATCAGCTCTTGATACGTGTTAGGTTGTGCAAAAACTAAACTTGTGTTAAATAAAAGCAGGGTAAACATTATTTTTTTCATAAAAATACACGCCATGTCTTTCATAAATAAACGGTCGCCCCCATTATCACACTAAGGAGCGCTTGAATATTACCTGACTTTTATTAAGCTAGCCTTTTACGATACATTAACTTAACGAGGATTTTCCTATGATGCGTATCATTCTTTTTCTGGCAACCAACATTGCAATAATGGTTGTCGTTAGTCTTGTTTTTAATATCTTAGGTTTAGGTGGCGTACTGGATGCACAGGGCATAAATCTTAACCTGACTGCACTGCTGATAATGTCGGCTGTCATTGGCGTTACCGGTTCGTTAATATCTTTGGCGATGTCCAAGTGGTCGGCAAAAAGGGCAATGGGCGTACAGGTTATTGATCGCGCTCAAAACCAGACTGAACAATGGCTGGTCGAAGTCGTCACCAGACAAGCCCAGCAAGCCGGTATCGGCATGCCCGAAGTGGGAATTTTTAACACCCCGGAACCTAACGCTTTCGCCACCGGCATGAACAGAAACAGTGCCTTGGTGGCGGTCAGCACAGGCTTGTTACACAGCATGAGCCCTGATGAAGTTGAAGCCGTCATCGGCCACGAAATCACCCATGTTGCCAATGGCGACATGGTGACGATGGCGTTAATGCAAGGTGTGGTTAACACCTTCGTGTACTTTTTTGCCACGGTTATCGGCCATGTTGTTGATCGCACGGTTTTCCAAAATGAACGCGGCCAAGGCATGGGCTATTACCTTGTGCAAATGGCCGCACAAATCGCCTTGGGCTTTTTGGCCTCCATGCTGGTGGCGTGGTTCTCGCGTCGTCGTGAGTTTAAAGCCGATGCCGGTGGAGCCAGACTGGCTGGGCGCGATAAGATGATTAATGCCCTGCGTGCTTTGCAAAGAGGTCATGAAGCACCCAATCTACCCGGACAACTGGCCGCTTTCGGCATTAATGGCGGTGGCTTTAGTAAGTTGTTTATGAGCCATCCGCCTTTAGAAGAGCGTATTGCCGCATTACAACATAGCCATTAAACAACACACCATAAGCCGGACAGACCCTGTTCTGTCTGGCTTCTTTCCTCTGCACACGACATCAGCACATACTTTACACTTGATCCCCCCGCATATCGGCTAATATTTTACAATAAATATAATTTGGTAATATTGCCTTTTCTATTGCGTATAGTTTGCTATATTTAATGTGTAGCAATAAGACAATATTACACAGGGGGCTTCGTCATTAACACAAAATCGCAAAATCTGGTCGTTGTAAGCGACAACGATTTTCAATTACCGCACACGGTTGATGCACAACGTTTTGACATTAGCAACGCATTACAGACCACGCTGGAATTCAAAAAATTATTGGCTATTTTTAGTAGCAAAATTAATAGTCTGATTCCGCATAATGCTTATGCTTACAGCAATACGCTTTTTGATGTGGAAATCAACCAAGGTGTGATGAGCAAGTATTCTTGCAGCTATGCGCTCAAGGCTGGCGACCAGGAGCTAGGCGAACTCACGTTAATGCGCAGCCGTGAATTTACTGATGACGAGCTTGATTTGTTGGAAAATTTATTGTGTTCATTGCTCTATCCACTAAAAAACGCCACGCTGTATCATCAGGCGTTAAAAATGGCTGCAACCGATCAGCTGACACAAACACTTAACCGCGTTTCGTTTAATGATACCGTTAAGCGTGAAATGAACTGGGCGAAGCTGAATGCCGCAGATTTATCGATTATTTTTTTGGACATTGACCATTTTAAGGTGATTAATGATCAATATGGGCATGATTGCGGGGATAGTACCCTGGTTGCTGTGGCTAAGTTAATTAAAGAAAATCTGCGTAAAAACGACACTATATTCCGCTTTGGTGGCGAGGAGTTTGTCATTTTGGTTAACCAAACAGATTTGGCAAACGCTGAACTCCTGGCCAAAAGAATTCGCATAGCTATTGAACGCAACATTCTTGTTTACGATATGAAACCCGTCAAAGTCACTGCCAGCCTGGGTGTCAGTTCGCTGCGCAGTGATGATAATTTTGATGCTTTTATCAAACGTGCTGATAATGCTATGTACAAAGCCAAACGTAGTGGTAGAAATCGGGTATTTTTGGCTCAATAAGGGATTGTGCAAGCATTATTTTTTAGATTTTGTCCGTGTAAACTCAGCCTTATCGACAACGCCATCGTTTTTCCTGTCAAGACCTGCAAATTCAAACAATAAATCCAATTCTTTGTCGGGCACTTCATAAAAAGAGTGATTTTTCAAACGCTCCGGTAGCACAATTGGCCCGTAGCGCACCCGAATTAAACGACTCACCACAATAGCCTGCGATTCCCACAAGCGCCTTACCAATCGGTTACGACCTTCGCTCACCGTGACGTAATACCATTTGTTAGCGCCTTCTCCGGCATAAAACTTAATATCATCAAATTTGGCAATACCGTCTTCAAGTTCCACGCCTTTTTTGAGTTTTTCCAGCGTGGCATCAGGAATGTCACCTAATACACGCACCGCATATTCGCGTTCGATTTGTGATGAGGGGTGCATCAAGCGGTTGGCCAACTCGCCATTATTGGTGACCAGCAACAAGCCTGAAGTATTAATATCCAGTCGGCCAACAGCAATCCAGCGTGCGGTTGATAATTTTGGCAACTGGGTAAATACAATAGGTCGACCTTGCGGATCGCGGCGCGTTACCACTTCCCCTGCGGGTTTGTGATAGAGCAACACGCGCGTTGGCTGAACAGCAAACTTTTGCCAGTTAACTACACGATCATTCAGCAATAGATGGTCACCGGCGTTCAAGCGATCACCCAATTTTACAACGACACCGTTCAGCTTTAGTCTGCCCTCACCAATCCAGGTCTCAATCTCACGGCGCGACCCAACACCACCACGAGCCAACACTTTCTGGATGCGTTCACCGACATCCTGGGTAGCATCATCGCTTTTTTTCGCAGTTACGGTTTTTACGCTGACATCAGCCGGTGGCTTCTGACGCGGGTTTTCTGGTTTCGATGTCGCTTTGTTCGGTTTCCGGTTCTTCACGCTTTTCCTGTATAGGTTGAGATTCTACTGACACATCAAGATTGACTATTTGTTGCATAGTCGGCAGTTCATTTAATGATGTGATATTGAAATAATCAAGAAATTGTTTGGTTGTTCCGTATAAACCCGGTCTGCCAGGCACTTCTTTGTGCGCCACTACCCGCACCCACTCGCGCTCAAGCAGGGTTTGAATAATACTGGAGCTGACACCGACACCACGAATATCTTCAATATCGCCGCGTGTTACCGGTTGTCGATACGCGATAATCGCCAGTGTTTCCAGCAATGCCCGCGAATAGCGCGGCGGTTTTTCTTCAAACAGCCGCGACACCCAATGCGATAATGTCGGTCTGATTTGAAAACGATAGCCACTGGCCACCTGTTTTAATTCAATCGGCCGTGGCTGATAATCGATGCCAATCGCTTCTACCGCTACTTCAATTTCATCAAGTTCCGGCTGTTCAATTTCAGGGAATACCTGTTGGATCTGTTTGACCGTCATTGGCTTTTGGGCGGCAAACAATATGGCTTCGACGATGTATTTTATTTCCACGCTAGCTTCCCAGTATGCACATGCCGGCACTAACTGTCGATAAAGTTATACAAATAAACATAATACGCCCTTATTATTCATTCTCTGTTTATGCGTTAAGTGCGCTAATAAACTCATCAATAGAAACACTGGCTTGTTTGAGCAGACCAGCCAAAGTCCCTGCTTTAATTTCATGATGATTGGGGACAACACAACCTTGAGAACCTTTGCGAAGAATAATATGGCTGCCTCGTTGACGGATTACAACAAATCCAAGGTATTGCAAAGCGCGAATAGCTTCTGCACCTGAAATAACAGGTAACTTAGGCATGCGTGGCAACTTGGAATGTGGTCAGTAACGAACGCCCAGAAAGAGTTAGCGGGAACTCTTCTAGGTAAAGTCCAGTCGCTTCTTGCAAATTTACAAGGGCTTCTTCGATGCTCTCACCTTGCGTTGTAGTGCCCGTTTCAGGATTTAAAGCAACGTACCCACCTTCAGGTGCAGGAATCAATATTGCAGACAGTTCCATTAGTTTTCTCAAAGTTAGCTTAACAAGGTTTTAACGCGCAGTTCCGAAAACGGCTCCAATTGGATGATTTCAATCAAGCGCTCCTTGCTCAATTCCAAAATGGCCAAAAATGACACCACGACACCGCTTCGGCCTTCTTTTTTTAGAAACAACTGCGAAAACAGCATATTGTCCACGCCTCTCAAGCTTTCCAAAATGCTGGTCATGCGCTCCCGCACCGATAGCGGTTCTCTGCTAATGTGATGATGGCTAAATTGTTCCGCTCTTTTAAGAACATCCTGGAACGCCAACAGCATCTCTTTAAGCTGAATATCAGGCAAAGGTCGCGCCACGGTAAGCGTGGAGGTATCAACGTCGATGGAAAATATATCACGTTCCAGCTGTGGTAATAAATCCATGTCTTCTGCTGCGCGTTTAATTAATTCATATTCCTGCAAACGACGGATTAAGGTGGCTCTGGGATCTTCTTCATCACCTTCGATTTCAGCGTGTCTTGGCAACAGCATTTTAGATTTTATTTCCGCCAATAATGCCGCCATAACCAGGTATTCTGCGGCCATTTCTAAATTCAAATTATCCATAATCTGAATATAAGCAATATATTGGCGGGTAATTTGGGCAATAGGAATATTAACAATATCGAGATTTTGCCGCTTTATCAAGTACAGCAACAAATCCAGCGGGCCTTCAAATAATTCTAAAAATACTTCCAGCGCATTGGCAGGAATGTAAAGGTCATCCGGCAGTTGTGCAAACGGTTCACCGTTTACCATCGCGTACACGGATGACAATGTGGGTGTTTGCTCGGTAAGTTTTATTTCAGAGATGGAATCAGTCACAATTCAGCTGATAAGTTAGTACATCTTCTGCTTCCTGATTTAATTCTTCAGCATGAAGATTAATGTTTTCTAATTCATTAATTGATTCGTTATGGGTGGCGAAAAAATAGCGTAATGCCTCAGCAACAAGACCGGAACGATTTTCTGGTTGTGGCGCACGGCGTTGTAATTCATTAAATATTTCGTCAGGTAGAAAAACATGCGCTTGCTGTGTCATAGTCATTTCCAAACAAAAAGCAGGTTTAATATAAATTGTAGGGTAATTCTAACAAGTTATAACCCAGCAATTGACATAAACAGGTTTTGGGCAATATACATCGGATATTCCAAAATGACATTCAGAATTTTGGTATACAGTAACACCAATAGAATAATAAAGCCGTAACGTTCCAGCTGGTTATATTGCCATGCCAATCTGTTCGGTAAAATACCGCTCAATATACGGCTACCGTCTAAAGGCGGAATAGGCAGTAAATTCAGCAATGCCAAAGCCAGATTGATGGAAATTCCGGCAATCCCCATATAAATTAACGGCATGGAGACACTTTCCACATTGACTACAACACCTATCCTCGCTAATAATGCCCAAGCTGTAGCCATCAACAAATTAGCTACAGGCCCTGCCAATGCTACTATAGCCATATCCTGGCGCGGATTTTTAAAATTACGTATGTCTACAGGTACGGGTTTAGCCCAGCCAAAAATAAACCCTGTGCCGGTTAGCAGCAAAATCCCTGGCAGAATAATGGTGCCGACAATATCGATATGTTTAATCGGGTTAAGCGTCAATCGCCCCAGCAGTGATGCCGTATTATCACCATAGCGTTTAGCCACCCAGCCATGCGCCACTTCATGTACGGTGATGGCAAAAATAACCGGTAAAACCCAAACCACTATGCGTTGCAATAACGACAATTCATCCATCATATATGATCTCTATTAATCCAGCATGGGCACTAACCCTATGCCCTGTCTGATAATTTCCGGGCCGGTTTTGGTAAATTCAATCATCGTGCTGGATTCAAAAGCAATAATACCCGCATCAATGATTAAATCGACTTCATACTCCAGTCTTTCCCTGATATCGTAAGGATCGCTCATGGCATCGGTGTCGCCAGGCATAACCAAGGTAGACGTGAAGAGAGGCTCACCCAGCTCAGCAACCAATGATTGGGCAATCGGGTGACTTGGAATACGCACGCCAATGGTTTTTTTATTGGGATGTTGCAATCTGCGCGGTACTTCGCGGGTCGCATCCAGGATAAAGGTGAACGGGCCAGGCGTTAAGGCTTTAATCAGACGATGGGCATCGTTGCTGAGTTTGACAAACATGGATATTTGAGCCAAGTCTTTGCATAACAAGGTAAAGTTATGCTTATCAGTCAACTGCCGGATACGCCGTATTTTGTCCAGCGCATTTTTATCGTCTACCTGACACGCCAGCGCATAAGACGACTCGGTGGGATAAACAATAACACCACCATTACGGAGTATTTCCACGGCACGCTGTATCAGACGCAACTGCGGATTTTCCGGATGTATTTGAAAAAATTGAGCCATTTACTGCATCCTACAGCAACCAAAACACGCGCATTATAGCGCATATCATTGCCGAGTCTTGTAAGCCATCAAAAACATTTCGCGTTGTTCAATATCAAAACACCGGTAACATCCTTCAAAAGGATGTTACCGGTAATCTAGGATTACACCCATTCAGGCTAATACAACAAAAATGTACGCCTCTGTTCTTCCCAGGCTTTTTCATCGACTTGAACCTGTATTTCCAAATCTTCGGGTATGGCCTGTGCATCATCCACCCACTCGCGAAGTAAGGGTGAGCCGTTGATAACATCAATCGCCAAACGATCCAATTCGTATTCATAAGGGAAATCACGCCAGAGCGGATAATCCGGTTGTAGGGTACGTATCGCCTTAAAAGCCAGCGTCTGCAAACGCCAAGGACGGAACGCAGCATGATTGTAAGCACTATCCTCAACATGAATTTGTACCCCCGCACACAGTTGATGGGCGTGTTTATGAAAAGTCGGTTCAAACCAGCATTCACGCAATCGACAGCCCTGTAGCCACTGAGGAGCCATCTCACGCATGGTTTTAATGATGCGTCCTGCATCAATATCCGGCGCACCAAACAGCTCTAATGGCCGTGTTGTACCTCGCCCTTCAGAAAGTGTCGCACCTTCTAGCATTACGGTTCCGGCATAAGCGCGAGCCATCCACAAATTAGGGGCGTTCGGGCTAGGATTAATCCAGGGGCGCTCACCCAATGGCCAACCGTAGCCGGGCGCTGTATCCGGTTGCCAGCCTTCCATAGCAATAATCTGGCAATCGACATCCAGCGCCAGGGTTTTAATAAACCACTTTGCTAACTCTGCCATCGTTAAGCCGTGACGCATAGGCATAGCACCTGCGCCGACAAAGCTTTCCCAGCCTGCACGTAAAGTAAAGCCTTCTACCGGACGGCCAGCTGGATTGGGACGATCCAAGATCCACACCTGCTTGTTATGTTTGGCGGCGGCTTCCAATACATAGCGTCAAGTAGTGATGAACGTATATATACGACAGCCTAAATCCTGCAAATCAACCAGTAAGACATCAAACGTGTCCATCATGGCATCGGTAGGGTAGCGTACTTCACCGTATAAGCTGAATACTGGAATGCCCAAAGCCGGATCAATAAAATCCGGCGATTCCATCATATTATCTTGCTTGTCACCGCGTAGCCCATGCTGTGGCCCGAACGCCGCACTCAAGGTAATATCGGACAAGCTTGCCAGCGCATCAAGCGAATGCGTTAAATCCTGGGTGACTGAAGCAGGATGCGCTAATAAAGCGACACGCTTACCTACCAACGGCAAATGCAAAGTGGAATCTTCAAGTAATCGGTCTATACCAAATTTCATAGTATCTAAAAAGAGTGTGGTTCAATTGTATAAACAAAGCCCGCTCGATGATGGAAGTCCGGTTCATCAGCAGGGTGATGCAATGCCCAATAGGAACGACTGCCATCCACAGCTTCAATGACAGCTGTTAAACCAACCTGGATAGCTTTGTTGGTATCAAGCAACGGTAATTCTGCTAATGGAATCCCGACGCTCAACACCAGGCCATCATCAGTATGCTCTATATTGATTGCATAAGTATGGGCTGAGTGCCATTCGCGGCGTAGCCTATAATCACTGAACGCATAAGCAGCCCACTGTCCAGATGGTGAGAAATTAAACTCTCGATAACTGTTGTCGCCATCCGTGGCAATAAAAAACTCAAAGCAGGTGTGTTGCCATAAACCGTCTACCAGCCCAGGTGTTTGTAATTCAGGGATACGTAAATGTTGTAAATCACCTTGTAAATGATAGCGTAATTGTAAGTCTTTAGTGGGTAACACAACAATATCAACTAATAAGTGGTGAACTGCCGGACAGGATACGCTGGGATGGCAAACAAGAAGATTATTCATCATTAGGTAAAAAATATAGAAGTGTAGGCTATGTGCGATGGTTTTTCGCCCTCAGCACGAGGCGGGTATTGTCGCCTTGTCTATATCTTGATTACAAGCGTGTTTAGAAAGTTATTGGGGTAGTCCGCATAGCAATAGTTGATAAACGTTGTCCGGCAACGTTTATCAACTTGATTATCGGTACGCTGTTTTGGGTATATTTATGAAATATTACAAAAAAATCCCCTTAATATTTTCAAGCATGTCTTTCACAGAGGTTTCCTTAATGGTTTTAAGCAATTCATCCACCTTAAACGCATGGTGGCGTTCATACGCCACGCCATGCTGGGGTGCATCGGCTAAACCAATTGCTCTGGCGTGTTCGACAAAGCCCTTGTTCTTCCAGAAGAATGCACCGGGCATGGTAGTTGGTATCACCAGCACAAAGAATAAGGAACGCCCAAATGCCGCCATCACCAGCATGGAAAACACCAATACCAATCCAGCCAAATAACCGATAGCCCCTGATAATCCCATCACAGCAATGACAGCCACTAAGGCCAGATTGAATGCCAGCAAGCCATTACGCAGGCTATAGGATTTGCCATATTCAGTGACTTGATGGTAATAAGAAGCTGCACCTTCATGGCTAGCACCTTGCATATCACGCGCATGGACAATATGCCCACAGCCTTCAATAGCTAACCCCAACACCATAACAGCAGCCAAGTTCTGTAACAAAACCTGCATTCCAGCCAAAGGCAGAATACAGGCGCTGACAATGGCAATCAACAACGCGCCAAAACTGAGCAGTGTGCCCACAAATGCACTGCCGGTTTGCCAGTGGTTCCAGAACGGTCTGGCCGGAATACGGTACAGCTTGTACATGTAATACAAACCAATAGCCCCGCTCAGCACGCCAATAAAAGCAAAGATGTTAGCAATACTATTTAAGAAGGCAATATTAAATAAACCCAAAGCCGTATAGCCTAGCAACCCCGTATAAAACATCGATACGCCAGCGATTTCCCGGCTAACCGGTGATAATTTCAAATTGTTAAAGCCTCGGTAGAAACGGTGTGGTTTCCCCAGGTGCATATTCAGTTTAAACAAGCCGAAAGTGCTGATGGCAAATATCAATAAAACCAAAGGCGCAAATGCACTGGAGTTTTTCAGCGTCACGATGGCATTAATATTCAACCAGTTACCCAGCATCAGCATGGAAAATGCGCCTACCGTAGCTTGGGTACATAAGGTAAAAAGCACATGGGCGCTTTCGTGGCTGGTCAGTAGTTTGCGTAAATTCCAGTGTTGTTCTCGACCCTGTTTTTCATCGACAACTGGCTTGAATTTACCCAGCTCATCATCGCGATGATATTTCAGCGGCATGTCGTCGGTGCGGGTCACTTCTCGGTGTGTGTTATGTGTTTTTTGAAAGCGGATATTAGGGTGGGTAATATCGGTGCTGGGAAAGCCTGGGATTTCCGTTTTGGCCTGGATGCGGTTTTCAGGAATATTTTCGATCACGCCAAAATCCAAAGCATTGCCCAAACAGGCAGCAACACAGGCCGGTTTCAGGTTAACTTCCAGGCGGTCGACACACATATTGCACTTGGAGACTTCGCCTTTAACGGGATCAAGTTGCGGCGCATTATACGGACACACCCAGGTGCAGTAACCACAGCCAAAGCAAATGTCAGGGTCTTGCAACACTGCGCCGTATTCGGCAAATTTGGTGTAGGCACGGGTCGGACAGCCGGTTAAGCAAACCGGATCATCACAATGGTTACAGGCCATTGAGATATTGGTGCGTTGATAATCAGGGTAAGTCCCCGCCTCGACAAAACCCACCGATCTAAACGCAATGTGCGCGGGCACATCGTTCTTTTCACTACAGGCCGACTCACAGGCATGGCAACCGATACAGTTATCGGAATTAAAATAAAAGCCGTGTTGCTTATAGCGATTAGGATTTTCGCCAATCGCCGTATCGCCGTTGATGTTCAGGCTTTTACACCTTAACGCGCTGTCGGCATCGGTCAATTCGATATTTTGGCCGTAGCGGTTTTGCTCTTCGGTAATCTGGTCTCTTAGAAAAGCGTATAAGGGTTCGTCGGGGCGTGGTTCAAACATAATCTATCCTGTATGGGTTGGGTTAGCGGCTTTATCGCGTAACCCGACAAATCTAAAGCACACGTTGGGCTAACCCAACTTAGAATACTAATTGTCCACGAAAAACACGAAAGGCACGAAAAGGCCACGGGGCTAAATCTAACCAAATATTGTTATAGCTGGATTTATTGCAAACACGCCAACCACAGGAAGCTCATCCATTTTTTTTCGTGTCTTTCGTGGACAAAACCTTTCAAAATAATTCCGTACAACCACTAATAAGTCCGCGATTCCTTGCTTAATTGCGCGGCATACGCTTGGTCAACCTGTTCAATAGCCACTGCCGATTGTTTAAAGGCCGGTTGCCTAGAATGCGGATCCAGCAAGCCCAAAGTCAAACGATTAACGCAATCATAAAAATGGAACGGGATAAACACCATATTCTTGGGTACGCGATGGGTCAGCATCACCATAACCACCGCATCACCTCGGCGCGAAGTTACCCGCACATAAGACTGATGCTTGATGCCCAGCTCATGCCCCGCATCAGGGCTCATCTCCATAAACGGTATCGGGCTGAATTTGTTGTTGTTGCCAATCTTGCCGGTTTTGGTGCGGGTATGCCAATGTTCCACCAAACGCCCAGAATTTAGCCAAAATGGGTACTGCTCATCCGGCACTTCGTTATTGTTGATGAACGGTAAGGGAATCAATTTTGCCCTGCCATTGGCATAGCAAAAAGTTGCCGGTTGCGTGTACAAGCGCTGCGTACCTTTTGCACCTTGCGCTGCTTGCTCTTCGGTATAAGGCCATTGGATACCTCGTTGCTGCTCGATCAAATCATGGCTCATGCCGGAAATATCACACAAACGACCTTTGGAGAGCATCTTCATCTCCTCAAATACATCGACAGGACGTTCGGGGAAATGAATTTTTTGGCCGTTATCAAAACGCTTGGCCAGCTCGTTAAAAATCTGCATATCCGATTTTGAATCCTCAAAGGGCGGTGTTACCTGCCGCGTGATATTAACGCGGCGCTCGGTATTGGTAAACACGCCTTCTTTTTCCGCCCATATCCCTGCCGGTAAAAAAACATGTGCGTATTGAGCGGTTTCCACATCGATATAGGCATCTTGCACCACCAGGAACTCCAGCTTCTCCAGGGTTTTGCGGATGCGCGGCGTATTCGCCATTGAAGTCATAGGATTGGTGGCCACCAGCCACAGCCCTTTGATTTCCCCAGTTTCTATCGCGGGGAAAATATCGGTTTCCGTTAAGCCGCGTTTCTTGGGAAAGAATTCAGGATCGATACCCCAAAAATTGGCGATTTCCTCGCGGTCTTTGGCTTTTTCTAACGCGCGGTAGCCAGGCAAACCGGAACACGATGACCACTCGCGTGTCCCCATCGCATTGCATTGGCCTGTGATTGATAAGCTAGTGCCGCCCGGTTTACCAATATTACCCGTCACCAGATTCAGGTTGTTGATACCCACCACGCCATCGGAACCGTGCGTGCTTTGGTTGATACCCATCGTCCAGATGCTCATTGCCTTATCGGCTTTGGCGTAGAGACGCGCTACGGTACGGATGGTATCCTCGTCTATGCCGCAAATTTTAGCCGCACTGGTAGGATCATAGTTTTCAACTTCTTTAGCCAATTCATCAAAACCGGTGGTGTTGGCGTTGATGTAGTCGCGGTCTTCCAGGCCTTCTTTAAGAATAACGTGAATCAAAGCGTTTTGCAGTACCACATCCGTACCTGGAGTGATAGGCAAATGGATGTCGGCATTCTGGGCAAAAATAGTCACGCGCGGGTCAACCACAATCACTGGAAACTTACGCTTTTCCAATGCAGACTTCAGCCGCCAGTAGATAATAGGATGCTGTTCCGGCAGATTAGAACCCCAGGCAATCAGGCAATCGGTGTGTTCAAAATCTTCGTAGCAGCCTGGCGGGCCATCGGATCCAAACGAGCGTTTATAGCCAGAAACGGCAGAAGCCATGCACAAGGTGGTATTGCCATCGTAATTATTTGTACCAATAGCACCGCGCACTAGCTTGCCGAGGGTATAGAATTCTTCGGTGAGTATTTGGCCAGTCGATACTACCGCAAAGGAATCCCGTCCATAAGTTTCTTGAATACGTTTGATTTCCGAGGCCATTTTATCCAGTGCCGGATCCCATGAGCTCACTGAATACGGCTCATGGATATGGTCGCGGATTAAGGGGGTGGAGGCGCGGCCTATCGCTTCAAAAACCTCGTATTCAAAAATGCCTTTCAGGCATAACTTGCCTCGATTAACATCCGCGCCGCCTACGCCACGCGAGGCAACCGGCTTGCCGACTGCATTGGTGCCGATTTCAATCGAACAGCCGG
>NZ_FUKJ01000418.1 GCF_900163745.1 Crenothrix polyspora | reverse complement strand
GGCTATTTCATCATAGCGTTCGGACAGGTTTTCCAGTTTTAATTGTATGGATGGTTTCATTGGGTTGGGGGTAGTTTAAAAATATCGCGGGCCGCCGTTACCAAATCGTAACGTTCGTTTTCGGCGGCTTCTCTAATTTGTGCGCTGGGTGTATGGATAAGTTTGTTAGTCAAGCTGTGTGCCAGTCGATTAAGGGCAACTTCGGCAGGGACACCATTTTTTAATAATGCCAAGGCTTTTTGTAAGGCCTCATCGCGGTGTTGTTCTGCCTGAAAGCGGTACTCCTGAATGGTTGTTTGGGCGCTTTGTGCATTTAACCAGGCAAGGAAATCATTCACCTGGGTGTCGATGATGTCTTCAGCCTGTTCTGCGGCCAGTCGGCGCGAATCCATATTCTGGTTGATGATGTGTTGCAAATCATCAATCGTGTACAGATAGACATCGTCGAGTTTGCCTACTTCAGTCTCAATATCGCGAGGCACGGCCAGATCAACCATAAACATCGGTTTGTGTTTACGTTTTTTAAGGGCGCTTTCAACGCCGCCTTTGCCTAGAATAGGCAGTTGACTGGCGGTAGATGAAATTACGATATCGGCTTCTGCTAAATGTGCAGGTAATTCCGCTAACTCAATGGCGTAGCCGTTAAAACGCATGGCCAGAGCGTGAGCTTTATCGTAGGTGCGATTAGCAATGATGATGCGTTTAATGCCCTGTTGGGTTAAATGGCGGGCGGTGAGTTCTATGGTTTCGCCTGCACCTATCAGCAGCGCGGTTTGTTCGCTGAGTTTGTCGAAAATCTGTTGCGCCAGTTGCACGGCGGCAAAAGCGACGGAGACGGGGCTGGAGCCTATTGCGGTGTCGGTACGCACTTTTTTGGCGGCGGTGAAGGTATGCTGGAACAATCTGCCTAGTTGCTTGCCTAAAGTGCCGGCATCGTAGGCCGCCTGATAAGCGGTCTTCATTTGGCCTAAAATTTGTGGCTCGCCCAAAATCATGGAGTCTAAGCCACAGGCAACCCGAAACATGTGTCGGCAAACCGAGCGGTCTGTATAGCTGTATAAATAGGGCATCAGGCTGGCGGGTTCTATGTCTTTATTGGCGGCTATCCAGTCAATGAGAATATCTTGATTGGCGGTCGCGGCATTGCAGTAGAACTCGGTACGGTTACAGGTAGACAGTATTGCCGCTTCGTGTATATCCTGTACTTTGGAGAGTTGCTGTAATGATGATGCCAATATATCGGTAGGAAATACCAGGCGCTCTCGGACGGCAACCGGTGCGGTGTTATAATTAACCCCTACTGCGATAAATGTCATAGTGTCGATGTCTAATGAAGTTTGTGTAATCTTAACAGTGATTTGATGTTTTGGGTTTTATCCTGATCTGAAGTAACTAAAATCGGTGACTGGACAGGCAGCTTCTGTTGAGATTTAGTCGGGTTGTTAGGAAATACGGCTCAACACTTTGGGCTATTTTATAAAAATATCACTACTTTATCCAACTGGGAATAAATCAGCTATCTGAATCAACCGATTTTTCTGATAACCTATAGGTCATTGTATGTAGACAACAGGGTTTGTGTGTGTTGATGTTTAGATTTTTTACGATAATAACGCTTGTATTGTTGGGTGGTTGCGCAAGTTCGCCTAAAAAGGGTTCGGATGTGACTGTTTTGTCGACTAAAGCGACTGAGTTGAAAAGGGAAGGGCGAGCGGACGCAGACAAAACATCTATAGAGCCTGACGTTATGTTTATGCTGTTGACTGCCGAAATCGCTGGCCAGCGTGGGCAGTACGATGTGGCCTTGGAAGGTTATATGGAGGCGGCCAAGCGGGTAAAGGATCCCCGCTTTGCAGAAAGAGCGGCCATGATTGCCATGTATGCCAAAGATGCGGCCAAAACCGATGAGGCGGTAGCTTTATGGTTACGTGATGATCCGTCCAATTTGGCCGCTCGAAAAATAGCCGCATTGTCGGCGTTAAAAAATGAAGATAAGCCGGCGGCTGTAGAGCATTTAAGTCTGTTGATGAAAGCCGATCCCGCCGGTTTTGAGAAAACAGTGATGGAATTAACCATCGCCATACAAAAACAGGATAAATCGGCTTTTGTTTATGATGTGCTGGATGAGCTGGCTTTAAAGTCGCCAGGACATGCTGATGTTTATTTTGTTCAGGCATTACTGGCTGCACAAATGAAAAATGAAAAACTGGCGGAAAGCAAGCTGGAGCAAGCGTTGAAGATTCAGCCGGACTGGGACAAAGCGCTGATATTGCAGGCGCAGCTATCAGCGTATTCCGGTGACGTGGTTAGAGCTAAAGCCTTGTTAAAAAATGCGGTTGCCAAGTATCCGGAAAACGAAAAAATTAAAAAACTGTTTGCCCAGGTGCTCATAAAATCCGAGAACTACGAAGCCGCTGGTGACGTGTACCAAAGTTTGATTGCGACAAATCCTAACGATAATGACAGCCAGCTTGCTTACGGTTTGGTGCAACTGCAATTGGATCGAGATGAAAAAGCTGAAGACATTTTTGTCAGGCTGGTTGATAAACCTGAATGGCGAAGTCAGGCCAGTTTCTATCTTGGCAAAATAGAAGAGAAACGCGGTAACAAAGAAAAAGCGTTAATGTGGTTTGATAAAGTGACTGATGGCCCCTTAGCGTTTGAAGCGTCGCTATCGGCCATTTCATTGCTGGCCAAAGACAGGCAATTTGATGAGGCCACCTCTCGCCTGGAGCTGGCACGGACTCGCTATCCTGAGCAGAAGCAACGCATGGTTTTGATGCAGGCTGATTTGTACAACCAGCAAAAACAGTATCAACAAGCTTTTGATTTGCTAACGGAAGCATTGGGCGATCAAGGCGAAGATAAGGAGTTACTCTATACTCGCGCCTTGATGGCCGAGCGTATTGGCAGGCTGGATATGCTTGAGAGTGATTTGCAGAAAATATTAGCGAAAAATCCAGATAATCCAGAAGCATTAAACGCATTAGGGTACAGCTTGCTGGATAAATCCCATCGTTACATAGAGGCTGAAAAGTATTTAAAACGCGCCCTGGAATTACAGCCTAATGAAGCTGTGATTATGGACAGTTATGGTTGGTTACAATTTAAATTAGGTGATAACCAGAAAGCATTGGATTACTTGCAGCGTGCTTACGATAAAAAGCAGGAGCATGAGATAGCGGCACATTTGATTGAAGTATTGTGGGTTTTAAACAGAAAAGATGAGGCCAGAAAATTATTTTATAAAGCCATAAAAATAGCGCCAGAAGATGAATATTTACTGGATATAAGGCATCGTGTGCTAAAAGGCGAATTGTAGTGGCATTGCGATTGAAAATAAGAACACTGTGTGGGGCATTGCTAGTCGCATCGGCATTGGCAGCTTGCTCTACAGCACTTGTCATACCTGATCAGCCTTACTTAAAATCAGCACGGAATCATTTATACGCATTGCGGCAATGGTCGCTTGAGGGTCGTTTGGCGATGAGTGCGAAAAAAGATTCCTGGTCGGCTAATATGGCGTGGCAGCATGATGCCAGTGTTGAGGAAATCAAGTTATCTGGGCCATTAGGGCAGGGTGCTGCGCTTATTCGACTGACCAAGGCTCAGGTGGTTATCGATCGCGGTGGCAAGGGTGTGCAAACATCGACAAATCCGGAACAATTCATCGAGCAACAACTGGGTATGGCGGTTCCCATTCACTCATTGCGTTACTGGGTGGTGGGTTTGCCGGAACCTGGCGTATCTTTTTTTGAAACCGAGGCTGGTTTTAAGCAGGGACAGTGGTTGGTTGCCTATAAAGAAATGCAATCGGTTGGCAATCAAGCCATGCCGCGAAAAATTACCGTGATGAATGATCAAGTAAGATTAAAAGTAATAATAGATCAATGGACTCTAAATGACATCAAACCAAACTGATCAGTTGGGATGGGGCGAAAAATGGCCAGCGCCCGCCAAACTGAATTTAATGCTGCGCATCGTCGGACAAAGGCCGGATGGCTACCATTTGCTGCAAACGGTATTTCAGTTTATCGATTTGTGCGATTGGTTGAGCTTTCATCCTGTTGATGATGGTTCGGTGAGCTTAAAACAACCGATTCAGGGTGTCCCCGAAGCAGATGATTTAACAGTTCGTGCTGCATTGTTGCTAAAAGCTGAGACAGGGTGTCAAGCAGGTGTCTGCATTGAAGTAGAAAAAAATTTGCCGATGGGTGGTGGTCTTGGCGGAGGGAGTTCCGATGCAGCGACAACCTTGGTAGTCTTAAATCAGTTGTGGGGATTGCAGTTATCCACTGAAAAGCTCATTGCCTTGGGTTTGCAGTTGGGTGCGGATGTTCCTGTCTTTGTGTATGGATACGCGGCATGGGCGGAAGGTGTTGGCGAAAAATTAGAAAAAATAGCGCCATCAGAACAATGGGTTGTTGTTATTAAGCCCGATTGCCATGTGGAAACCAGGGAAATATTTTTAGCGAAGGATTTGACACGCGATAGTAAATCCATCACAATAGCTGAATTCACGGCTGGCAATTATAAAAATGATTGTTTAGATGTTGTTAGTCGGCGTTACCAATCTGTCAAAAATGCCTTATGTGCTTTGTCTGAATTCTCAGAACCCAGATTAACGGGAACTGGGGCATGCGTGTTTGCACAGTTTAGCTCAAAAGAGGCTGCTATTAGTGCTTATGACGCGCTGAAAGGGTCGTGGCAGGTTTATCTGGCAAGGGGAATGAACATATCGCCCTTGTTGTCGAAGTTAGAGATTGGTAAGCATACACATTAATTATTGGGTCGTCGCCAAGCGGTAAGGCACGGGGTTTTGATCTCCGCATACCAAGGTTCGAATCCTTGCGACCCAGCCATTTTTTCCTTCATTAACAAGTCCTTTGGAGTATCTGAATGGGTGACACCGCGATGATGGTGTTTTCTGGGAATGCTAACCTGGCTTTGTCTGAGGGAATAGTTAAGAAGCTCAATATGCGTTTAGGCATGGCCACGGTTGGCCGATTTAGCGATGGGGAAATCGCTGTTGAGATTCAAGAAAACGTTCGTGGGAAAGATGTTTACGTCATTCAACCGACATCTTCGCCCGCTAATGAAAATTTAATGGAATTGTTGGTGATGATTGATGCGCTTAAAAGAGCGTCGGCATCACGCATTACAGCTGTTATACCTTATTACGGCTATGCCAGGCAAGATAGGCGGTCGCGTTCGGCGCGAGTCCCTATTACGGCTAAATTAGTTGCCCAGATGATTGAGCAGGCAGGTGCGCATCGGGTTTTAACCGTTGACTTACATGCCGACCAGATTCAGGGGTTCTTTGACATACCAGTTGATAATGTTTATGCCTCGCCATTATTGTTGGGTGATGTGTGGCGGCAGCAGTATAAGAATTTGATTGTCGTATCGCCTGATGTTGGTGGTGTCGTCAGGGCGCGTGCCTTGGCCAAACGATTGGGTGATGCGGATTTGGCTATTATAGACAAGCGTAGACCCAGAGCCAATGTTGCAGAAGTAATGCATATCATTGGTGATGTCGATGGGCGCACCTGTGTGTTGGTTGATGATCTGGTGGATACTGCGGGTACTTTGTGTCATGCGGCGCATGCGTTGAAAAAGCATGGCGCTATAAAAGTAGTGGCCTATTGTACGCATGCCGTATTGTCAGGTTCTGCTATGGCTAACTTAAACGGTTCTGCTCTTGACGAGTTGGTGGTCACTGATACTATTCCGTTGAACGAAAGTGCTTTAAGTTCAGGGAAAATAAGACGATTAAGTGTTGCAGAGATGTTGGCTGAAACGATAAGGCGTATAGCGGCGGGTGAGTCGGTTAGCTCGCTTTATGTAGATTGATAAGTGTTAAGAGTATGCTTTTCAGCATTGATTTGAGAGGAAAAAATGTCTAATATGTTTGAATTTGTTGCCGAAAGTCGTGGGCAATCAGGTAAAGGTGCGGCAAGAAGATTGCGTCGTAAAGGTGAAGTGCCTGCGGTGATATATGGTGGCCATCTTGATCCTCAAATGATCGTGCTAAACCATAATGAAGTTATTAAGCATCTTGATCGCGAAGCGGTTTATTCGCACGTATTGGATGTTACTGTTGATGGCAAAACCGAAAAAGCTATATTGAAAGGTGTTCAGCGCAACCCGGCAAGATTTCAGATTTTGCATCTGGATTTTTTGCGTGTAAGCATGTCTGAAATAGTTAAGGTACATGTACCTTTGCATTTTATTAATGAAAGTACTTCTGTCGGCGGCAAGAAGGGCGGCATAGCGGCGCATTCTTTGGTTGATGTTGAAGTGTCTTGTTTGCCTTTAGCATTGCCGGAATACATCGAAGTTAACATGGCGAGTCTTGATGTGGGCGCGTCATTGCATCTTTCTGATCTGGTGATGCCAGCAGGTGTTGAGATTGTTGCTTTGGCTCAAGGGCCTGAGCATGATTTGCCTGTGGTGTCGATGATGGCATCCAGAGCAACCAAAGAAGAAGGTGCGGCTTAACTAGCTCCTGTTTAGTTGATGATTAAGCTAATGGTGGGGCTGGGCAATCCAGGTCGACAGTATGAAAAAACCCGGCATAATGCCGGGTTTTTGTTTTTGGATAGATTGGCATCGGAATGTGGTGGTATCTGGCTTAAAGATGCCAGGTTTCAGGCGCTGTTTGCGGAAGGTTCTTTGGCAGCAAGCAAGATTATGTTGTTAAAGCCAGAAACATTTATGAATCGTAGTGGCTATTCTGTAGGTAAGGTTGCCCGGTATTATAAGCTGTTGCCAGAAGAAATTTTGGTTGTGCATGACGAATTGGACTTTGATGTGGGTGTGGTAAAGCTCAAAAAAGACGGTGGTCATGCCGGGCACAATGGTTTGCGCGATATTATTGCACAGTTAGGTTCTAAGGATTTTTACCGGTTGCGTATAGGTATCGGTCGCCCTGCTCCTGGGAAGGTCGTGGCTGATTTTGTGCTATCAGAGCCCTCTAAAAGTCAGTGGGCTGCGATAGATGTCGCCTTTGATGCGGTTATAGGTTTTGTTCCTGAGCTTGTTGCCGGTAACCTTTCTGCTGTAATGAACAAAATAAATACCTAAAGAAAATATATTTTTTGACATTTTTAATTTTATAGTGCAAAATGGCCAACTAATCTCAATTAGGAGGGGTTCCCGAGCGGCCAAAGGGATCAGACTGTAAATCTGCCGGCTCTGCCTTCGGAGGTTCGAATCCTCCCCCCTCCACCATTCTTCAAGCGCATTTGAATTGCGGGTGTAGTTCAATGGTAGAACTCCAGCCTTCCAAGCTGATCACGTGGGTTCGATTCCCATCACCCGCTCCACACATTTGGCTCATATAGCTCAGTAGGTAGAGCACTTCCTTGGTAAGGAAGAGGTCACCGGTTCAAATCCGGTTATGAGCTCCAGTTGTTCTTTTGCGTTTTTATCAGGGATATTTAAAATTGATATCCCCTAAGTTTATTGGTACTGGTTGAATAATAAAATCAATTAGTATATTATAAGCAAGTTCCGTAAGGTTTGTCTGAATAGGTCAGTAGTTCAATTGGTAGAATGGCGGTCTCCAAAACCGTTGGTTGGGGGTTCGAGACCCTCCTGGCCTGCCACTCAGGCAAAACTAATCACATTTATCTCACAGTTAATAACGCATGAATACTCAAGCAGAAACGCCGACAGCAGTTTTTGATGTCGTCAAGCAAGTCTTTTCCGTCGTTTTTTTGGTTTCCGGTATAGGTGCATTTTATTATTTTTCCGAAGTTCAGCTTTTATACCGCGTTATTGGACTGCTTGTGATTGCCGCTGCAGTTGTAGGTGTGGTTTTAACCACAGGTGTTGGCCGTGATCTGTGGGCATTCATGAAAGAGTCCAAGCAGGAAGTTCGAAAAGTCGTTTGGCCTACCCGCGATGAGACAGTGCGTACTACCATGATGGTGTTTGCTATGGTTTTTGTGGCCAGTCTAGTGCTTTGGTTGCTGGATATGTTTTTGTTTTGGGGTGTGCGTTTCTTGACTGGTCAGGGGGCTTAATAATATGGCTCTTCGTTGGTATGTCGTTCATGCTTACTCGAACTTTGAAAGCAAAGTCAAGCAGGTTTTGGAGGAGCGAGTAAAAAGAGAGGGATTAGAGCGCTATTTTGGTAAGATTTTAGTGCCGACTGAAGAAGTTGTTGAAATGCGTATGGGGCAGCAACGTAAAAGCGAAAGAAAATTTTTCCCAGGTTATGTATTGGTACAAATGGAATTGACCGACGAAACATGGCATTTGGTAAAAGATGTTCCCAAAGTGCTTGGTTTTATAGGTGGAACCTCCGATCGTCCCGCGCCTATTTCAGAAAAAGAAGCGATGTCGATTCTCAATAGAGTCGAAGAAGGTGTCAACAAGCCACGTCCTAAAACACTTTTTGAAGCTGGCGAAGTGATTAGAGTCGTTGATGGTCCATTCAAAGATTTTAATGGTGTTGTCGAAGAAGTGAATTACGAAAAAAATAAACTAAAGATATCGGTACTCATTTTTGGACGTTCTGCGTCTGTCGAGTTAAGCTTTAATCAGGTTGAAAAAAGCTAAGGTTTTAGTTGATTGTTGTACCTGCCTTTCAGGTAGGTTTTTTACAGGGGAGTCTCTAAGGCGTTTGTACCCACATTGGAGTAGATAATGGCAAAAAAAATAACGGCGTATATAAAGCTGCAAGTGAAAGCAGGCGAGGCGAATCCTAGTCCCCCAGTAGGGCCTGCATTAGGTCAGCGTGGTGTTAATATCATGGAGTTTTGTAAGGCATTTAATGCTAAAACCCAAGACGTTGAAAAAGGTTTGCCTCTGCCGGTCGTGATTACTGTTTACAGTGATCGTAGCTTCACATTTATTACCAAGACACCACCGGCTTCTGTTTTATTAAAAAAAGCCGCGGGCATTAAGAGTGGTAGCAGTAATCCTAACACCAAAAAAATTGGCACTGTAACAGTCGCTCAATTGGAAGAAATTGCTAAAACCAAAATGGAAGACTTAAATGCTGCCACTTTGGAAGCGGCCATAAAAACAATTGCAGGCAGTGCGCGTAGCATGGGCTTGAATGTGGAGGGTTTATAATGGCTAAGTTAACGAAAAAAGCAAAGTTGATTAAACAAAAAGTCGATAGTACCAAGCAATATGCTGTTGCTGATGCTGTTCAGATTTTGAAAGAATTGACGACAACAAAATTTAGCGAATCAATCGATGTTAGCGTTAACCTCGGTGTTGATCCGCGTAAATCTGATCAAAATGTTCGTGGTGCGACCGTATTGCCAAATGGTACTGGCAAAACAGTCAGAGTGGCTGTATTTGCACAAGGTGCCAATGCTGATGCAGCGAAAGCTGCCGGTGCTGACATAGTCGGTATGGATGACCTAGGTGATTTGATCAAAAAAGGCGAAATGAATTTTGATGTCGTTATCGCCTCGCCAGATGCTATGCGTGTTGTTGGTCAATTAGGTCAAATATTAGGTCCTAGAGGTTTAATGCCTAACCCTAAAGTGGGTACGGTTACTCCCGATGTGGCAACAGCGGTCAAAAATGCTAAATCAGGTCAAGTACGTTATCGTACCGATAAATCTGGCATTATTCATTGTACTTTAGGCAAAGTCGCCTTTGATGCGGAATCTATTCAAGGGAATTTAGAGGCATTATTGGCTGATTTGAAAAAAATGAAGCCTACTGCTGCAAAAGGCATCTACATAAAGAAGATAACTCTATCTTCAACAATGGGGCCAGGTTTGTGGTTAGACCCTAGTAGTTTCGCTGTTTAAAAAATTATACAAAGAACTTTGGGTTGCTGAGTAGTCAGCAACCGTCAAAGACCGTAGGTGTTGTAAAACTTAATAAGCATAGCTAAAAAGCTGTGTTCCTACGTAGACGGGTTCACTCATACTTAGATGGGAAAGATACCGTAAGGGGTGTCCGGTAGCGGATGCGTTTTATTAATTGTGGAGTAGTTAAGAGTGCGGGAGGTAATTTGTGGCTCTAAATTTAGACAGTAAAAAAGCTGTCGTCGAAGAAGTCGCTGAATATGCTGCTAAAGCTCATTCTGCGGTTGCCGCTGAATATCGGGGCTTAACAGTTACAGAATTGACTGAGTTGCGTAAAATTGCCAGATCAACCGGTGTTTATCTACGTGTAGTCAAAAATACGCTAGCGAAACGCGCGGTCGCTGGGACTGAATTTGAATGTATGCAAGAAGGTCTTGTTGGGCCATTGTTGCTTGCATTTTCAATGGAAGATCCAGGTTCTGCAGCACGGTTAATCAGTAATTTTGCCAAGACACATGACAAGTTAATTACCAAAGTCGTTTCGATTGGTGGTCAAGCATACGGTGCGGCTGAGCTTGCACGGTTGGCCAGCTTGCCAACACGCGATCAAGGTATTGCTATGTTGATGTCGGTGATGAAAGCACCTACTGAGAAGCTTGTACGTACATTGGCAGCGCTCAGAGATCAGATGCAAGAAGCCGCATAGTCTTCTTGTGTGTAACCCGTTTAAAAAATATTATTTAGAGGAAAAAATACAATGGCACTAGCACAAGAAGACATCTTGGATGCAGTCTCGAAGATGACCGTTATGGAAATCGTTGACTTGATTTCCGCCATGGAAGAAAAGTTTGGTGTATCTGCTGCTGTAGCGGTCGCTGCAGCGCCTGTTGCTGCGGCAGCGGCAGTTGAAGAGCAAACTGAGTTTGATGTTATTATGTCATCTTTCGGTGAGAATAAAGTTTCTGTTATTAAAGCCGTTCGTGCTATCACTGGCTTGGGCTTGAAAGAAGCCAAAGACGCTGTTGAAGGCGTTCCAACAACTGTGAAAGAAGGCGTTTCTAAAGCTGAAGCAGAAGCGTTTAAAGCGCAACTTACAGAGGCAGGCGCTACTGTTGAAATTAAATAAATTTTGACACCAAATTAAGGCTAGGCCTTAGATTCAAGTGTGGCTGGTGACGCTTTCGTCGCCGGCCTTTTACTGTTTGCAGCGAATAGACAGTTAAAATAATTCATGACCAAAAGGTTTGGAAGCGATATGTCCTACTCTTTTACCGAAAAAAAGCGTATTCGTAATAACTTTGGGAAAGGTACAGAAGTACTTGATGTTCCCTATCTTCTAGCGACTCAAATTAATTCTTATGCTGACTTTTTACAGTCAGGTACTACGCCCGAAAAGCGCTTAGATAGCGGCTTACACGCTGCATTTTCCAGCGTTTTCCCTATAGACAGCCATTCAGGCTATGCGGTACTTGAGTATGTAAGATACCGCTTAGGTGAACCTGTTTTTGATGTCAGAGAATGCCAGCAACGAGGGGCGACCTACGCCGCCCCCTTGCGAGTCCTGGTTCGATTGGTCATTTATGACAAGGATGCGCCAGCGACGGCTAAAGTCGTTAAAGATATACGGGAACAAGAAGTTTACATGGGGGAATTACCCTTAATGACAGATAACGGTACATTTGTCATTAACGGTACAGAACGCGTTATCGTGTCCCAGTTACACCGTTCACCCGGTGTGTTTTTCGATCACGATAAGGGTAAAACCCATTCGTCCGGAAAGTTGTTGTTTAATGCGCGTGTTATCCCTTACCGAGGTTCATGGTTGGATTTTGAATTCGATCATAAGGATTGCGTTTTTGTTCGTATCGATCGACGCAGAAAAATACCGGCCACTATTTTGTTGCGGGCATTAGGCTACGATAACGAAGAGATGATCAGCATATTCTTCGAAACCAATAAGTTTGAATTAGTCGCTAGCAAATGCCTCTTCCATATCATTCCTGAAAGAATGCGTGGAGAAATTGCCGCATTTGACATTAAGCACGATGATCGGATTTTGGTTGAAGAAGGTCGTAGAATTACCGCCAAGCATATTCGTGATATGAATAAAGCGGGACTCACAACGGTTGAAGTGCCTAAAGATTACCTGGTGGGTAAAATTTTAGGACACAACCTGATAGATAAGGCGACAGGCGAGCTGATCGCTAATGTCAATGATGAAATCACCCTGACTGTCATTGAACGTTGTATTGAGAGCGGTGTTTCCGACATTAATACGCTGTTTGTTAACGATCTGGATAATGGCCCTTATATTTCCAATGCCATGAAGTTGGATGTGACATCTAATCCATTGGAAGCGTTGGTAGAAATCTATCGCATGATGCGTCCTGGTGAGCCACCGACTAAAGAATCTGCCGAAAATTTATTCCAGAACCTGTTTTTCACCGATGAGCGTTATGATTTGTCGGCAGTGGGTCGGATGAAATTTAACCGGCGCTTAGGTCGTCAAGAAGCAATCGGATCAGGTACTTTAACTAAAGCAGATATTATTGATGTGCTCAAAGAGCTCATTAATATCCGTAACGGTAACGGTAATGTCGACGACATTGATCATTTAGGCAACAGACGCGTGCGTTCGGTTGGCGAAATGATAGAAAACCAATTCCGCGTCGGCTTGGTGAGAGTTGAACGTGCGGTCAAAGAAAGATTGACGCTGGCCGATTCAGAAGGCTTGATGCCGCAGGAAATTATTAACGCCAAGCCAGTATCGGCGGCAGTTAAAGAATTTTTCGGTTCCAGCCAGTTGTCGCAGTTTATGGATCAGAATAATCCCTTGTCGCAAGTGACCCATAAACGCCGCGTATCTGCGTTAGGACCTGGCGGTCTGGCCAGGGAGCGTGCCGGTTTTGAAGTGCGCGACGTACATGCCACGCATTATGGTCGTGTTTGTCCGATTGAGACACCTGAAGGGCCAAACATTGGTTTGATCAATTCGCTGTCTGTTTACGCACGTACCAACAATTACGGTTTTCTGGAAACACCGTACCGCAAAGTGATTGATGGCAAAGTAACCGATCAGGTTGATTATCTTTCTGCCATTGAAGAAGGCGAGTTTGTTATTGCGCAGGCCAGTGTGGCGGTTAATGAAAGTGGCAAGCTGGTTGATGGTTTAGTGTCATGTCGACACAAAGACGAGTTTACCTTGGCGATGTCTGATACTGTGCAGTACATGGACGTGTCATCAAAACAAATCGTCTCAGTTGCTGCGTCTATTATCCCGTTCCTGGAACATGATGATGCTAACCGTGCGTTGATGGGTTCAAACATGCAGCGTCAAGCCGTACCTACTTTAAGGGCTGAGAAGCCATTAGTGGGTACAGGCATGGAAAGAACAGTCGCTAAAGATTCTGGTGTCACCGTGGTTGCTGTGCGTGGTGGTCGTATTGAAGTGGTTGATGCGGCACGTATCGTAGTGCGTGTTAACGATACTGAAACTGAAACAGGCATGCCGGGCGTTGATATTTATAATCTGATCAAGTACACCCGATCTAACCAAAACACCTGCATCAACCAAAAACCGTTGGTAAGGCCTGGCGATATCGTCAATGCTGGCGACATTATGGCGGATGGACCTTCTACCGATATGGGCGAGCTGGCGCTAGGGCAGAACATGTTGGTCGCCTTCATGCCGTGGAATGGCTATAACTTCGAAGATTCGATCCTCGTGTCGGAACGTGTGGTAAAGGAAGATCGTTTTACCACGATTCATATCGAAGAAAAGACTTGTGTGGCGCGTGATACCAAACACAGTCCAGAAGAAATTACTGCTGATATTCCTAATGTTAGCGAAGAAGCCTTGGCTAAACTGGATGAGTCTGGCATCGTTTATGTTGGCGCTGAGGTTAAAGGTGGCGATATTCTCGTTGGTAAGGTGACACCGAAAGGTGAGACGCAATTAACGCCGGAAGAAAAGTTATTACGCGCTATTTTTGGCGAAAAAGCGGCGGACGTGAAAGACACTTCGTTACGCGTGCCTAGCAGTATTGAAGGTACGGTTATTGATGTGCAAGTCTTTACCCGTGATGGTGTGAAAAAAGACAAGCGTGCGTTGGATATTGAGCATGAAGAAATCAAGCGTTATCGCAAAGATTTGGATGATCAGCTAAAAATTCTCGAAGGGGATATTTTTGCGCGTGTTGCCAAATTGTTGATTGGTAAAGTGGCGCTATCCGGTGCTGGACAGTTGAAGGCTGGAACTCAAATTACCCAAGCGTATTTGAATGGCTTGAAGCATTCAGACTGGCTGAAAATAAAAATGGAAGAGGAGGACCTTAATTTTCAACTGGAAACTGTTGTTGTTCAAATTGAACAGCAGCGCAAGAATTTTGACGAAAAATTTGAGATAAAACGTAAAAAAATCACTATGGGCGACGATTTGCCGCCGGGTGTGCTTAAGATGGTTAAGGTGTATCTGGCGGTTAAACGCCGTATACAACCGGGCGATAAAATGGCCGGACGACATGGTAACAAGGGTGTAATCTCAATGATTAGACCTATTGAAGACATGCCGTATACCGCTGATGGTAATCCTGTTGATATTGTTTTAAATCCATTGGGTGTACCGTCCCGTATGAACGTAGGGCAGGTGCTTGAAACTCATTTAGGCTGGGCTGCCAAAGGTTTGGGTATTAAGATCGGTAAAATGCTGGAAACCCAATATGATCAGGAAAAAGCCAAAGTAACTGCAATCAGGGATTATCTGGATAAAATCTATAACGGCAGTGGTCGCAAAGAAGATTTGGCTTCATTTTCCGATCAGGAAATTTTGGAGATGGCGGCCAATCTGGTTGCCGGTGTACCGATGGCGACCCCAGTGTTCGATGGCGCTAGTGAAGATGAGATTCGTACCATGCTACGCTTGGCCGAATTGCCGGAACACGGGCAAGTGACACTTTACGACGGTCTGACAGGCGAACCGTTTGAGCGCGAAGTGACGGTCGGTTATATGTACATGTTGAAATTGAACCATTTGGTCGATGACAAAATGCACGCGCGTTCCACAGGTCCGTACAGTCTTGTCACGCAGCAGCCACTCGGCGGTAAAGCACAATTCGGTGGCCAACGTTTCGGCGAAATGGAAGTGTGGGCGCTGGAAGCTTACGGCGCAGCTTATACACTGCAAGAAATGTTGACGGTGAAATCCGATGATGTCACCGGTAGAACCCGTATGTACAAAAATATTGTTGATGGTGATCATAAAATGGAAGCCGGTATGCCGGAATCGTTTAACGTTTTGATTAAAGAAATCCGCTCATTGGCTGTCAATATCGAATTAGAACGGGAGTAATTACCACTCTGTTAGTTTGAGATTGTGATAGCCAGTTCTGGGAACTGCCAGAAACTATTTAAAGAGGATAAGCCATTGAAAGATTTAATGAATTTTTTAAAGCGTCAAGGTCGTGCAGACGACTTTGACGGGATTTCTATTGGGTTGGTTTCACCGGATATGATCCGTTCCTGGTCTTATGGTGAGGTAAAAAAGCCAGAAACCATTAATTACCGTACCTTTAGACCTGAACGTGACGGGTTGTTTTGTGCCAAAATTTTTGGGCCAGTCAGTGATTACGAATGTTTATGCGGTAAGTATAAGCGTTTGAAGCATCGCGGTGTGATATGTGAAAAGTGTGGTGTTGAAGTCACGCTGTCAAAAGTGCGCCGTGAACGTATGGGTCATATTGACCTGGCCAGTCCGGTTGCGCACATTTGGTTTTTAAAATCATTGCCGTCCAGAATTGCGTTATTGCTGGATATGACGCTGCGTGAAATTGAGCGCGTGTTGTATTTTGAATCTTTTGTGGTTTTAGACCCAGGTCTGACACCGCTGGATAAAGGCCAATTGCTGACCGACGATGAATATCTCGATGCGGTTGAGCAATACGGTGATGATTTTGTTGCCAAAATGGGTGCTGAAGCCATTTATGATCTCTTGCGTGCGATTAATCTGAAAGAGCAGGTGGGTGTGCTGCGTGAGGAAATCGACGCGACCAATTCCGAAACAAAAATCAAGAAATACGCCAAACGGCTTAAAGTACTTGAAGCTTTGTTAAGCTCTAAAAATCGCCCCGAATGGATGATTTTGAAAGTGTTGCCGGTGTTGCCACCTGAATTACGTCCGTTGGTGCCTTTGGATGGCGGTCGCTTTGCAACCTCTGATTTGAATGATTTGTATCGCCGTGTTATCAACCGTAACAATCGCTTAAACCGCTTATTGGATTTGAGTGCGCCGGACATCATTGTCCGTAATGAAAAGCGTATGTTACAAGAATCTGTTGATGCCTTGCTGGATAATGGTCGTCGTGGACGCGCCATTACTGGTACTAACAGACGGCCATTAAAATCCTTGGCCGATATGATCAAGGGTAAGCAAGGACGATTCAGACAAAACCTGCTCGGTAAACGGGTCGATTATTCAGGTCGTTCGGTGATTGTTGTGGGGCCGACGTTAAGACTGCATCAGTGTGGTTTGCCCAAGAAAATGGCTTTGGAATTATTCAAACCCTTTATTTTTAGCAAATTGCAATTTCGAGGTCTTGCCACCACCATTAAAGCGGCCAAAAAAATGGTCGAAAGAGAAGGTGCCGAGGTTTGGGATATACTCGAAGAAGTTATTCGTGAGCATCCTATTCTACTCAACCGCGCCCCCACTCTGCACAGATTAGGTATTCAAGCGTTTGAGCCTATCTTAATTGAAGGTAAGGCGATACAACTGCATCCTTTGGTGTGTAGTGCGTTCAATGCTGACTTTGACGGCGATCAGATGGCGGTACATATTCCGTTGTCAATTGAAGCACAGTTAGAAGCCAGAACTTTGATGATGGCGACTAATAATATCCTGTCGCCTGCTAACGGTGAACCGGTTATTAATCCGTCTCAGGACGTGGTTTTGGGGCTTTATTACATCAGCCGCGAAAAAATAAACGCCAGAGGCGACGGTAGCATATTTGTTGATGTGGGTGAGGTGCATAAAGCGCTGGAATGTAAAATGGTTGAGTTGCAATCAAAAATCCAGTTGCGCATCACAGAAAAAATAACCAACGAAAATGGCGAACAGACAGAAAAAACCCATCGCGTAACCACGACTGTGGGTCGTGCTTTAATTTGGGAAGTTGTGCCCGATCGCATGCCTTATGAGCTGGTTAATTGCGATATGACCAAAAAGAATATCTCACGGCTAATTAATTACAGTTACCGCTATTTGGGCAATAAAGACACGGTGGTGCTAGCCGATCAGTTGATGTATTTAGGCTTTCGCTATGCGACGATTTCTGGTGTGTCGTTTGGTATTGAAGACATGGCAATACCGGCCAAAAAAGCCGATATTATTGCCGCAGCGGATATGGAAGTTAACGAAATTCAGAGCCAGTATGCTTCAGGCTTGGTGACCGATGGCGAGCGCTACAATAAGGTCGTCGACATTTGGTCTCATGCGAATGACCAGGTTGCTAAGGTGATGATGGATGGTTTGGGTGAAGAATCGGTTATTGATGCCAAGGGTAATACAGTAAAACAAAAATCATTCAATTCCATCTTTATGATGGCTGAATCTGGGGCTCGGGGATCAGCGGCGCAGATTCGTCAGTTGGCTGGTATGCGTGGTTTGATGGCCAAGCCGGATGGCTCGATTATTGAAACACCTATCACCGCGAACTTTAGAGAAGGCTTGGACGTTTTACAGTACTTTATTTCCACGCATGGTGCGCGTAAAGGTCTTGCTGATACAGCGCTAAAAACGGCTAACTCCGGTTATTTGACGCGCCGATTGGTGGATGTCGCACAAGATTTGGTGATTACCGGTACGGATTGCGGTACGGCAAATGGCCTGATTATGGTGCCTATCATCGAAGGTGGTGATGTTGTTGAGCCATTGTCTGAGCGGGTATTAGGTCGGGTTACTGTGCATGATGTCATGGATGGCTCCGGTAAAAATGTGGTTGTGCCTTTAGGTACTTTGTTGGATGAGCATTGGGTTTCCGTGCTTGAAGAACACAGTATTGATCAGGTTGTGGTGCGTTCAATCATCACCTGTGAAAATCGACATGGTGTTTGTGCGTCTTGTTATGGTCGTGATTTGGGTCGTGGCCATCTGGTTAATATCGGTGAGGCTGTCGGTGTTATCGCCGCGCAGTCTATCGGTGAGCCAGGTACGCAGTTGACCATGCGGACTTTCCATATCGGTGGTGCAGCGTCCAGATCGGCAGCTATCAGTAATGTCCAAGTGAAATCATCAGGCACAGTCCGCTTGAACAATTTAAAATCAGTGCAGAACCGAGAAGGTAATCTGGTTGCTGTTTCAAGATCGGGAGAGGTCGGCGTTGTCGATGATTACGGTCGTGAAAGAGAGCGTTACAAAATTCCTTATGGTGCTGTGCTTTCGGTACAAGAAGGCAGTAAAGTCAGTGCCGGTGATATTATTGTTACCTGGGATCCGCATACGCATCCGGTTATTACCGAAGTTGACGGCGTTGTCGAGCTGAAAGATTTCTTGGATGGTGTCACTGTACAAAAACAAAATGATGAGGTGACTGGGTTAAGCTCGTTAGTAGTGACTGATCCGAAGCAGCGTGGTAGCGTCGGTAGAGAGTTGCGTCCTATGGTTAAGCTGCTTGATAAAGAAGGGAATACTATTTATCTGCCAGGCACAGAGATTCCTGCGCAATACTTTTTACCCGCCGGTGCTATCGCGGGTATTAAAGACGGTGGCGAAGTAAAAGTCGGTGACGTTTTAGCCAGAATTCCACAAGAATCCAGTAAAACCAGAGATATTACTGGTGGTTTGCCACGGGTCGCGGATTTGTTTGAAGCGCGTAAAACAAAAGACCCTGCGATATTGGCCGAAACCAGCGGTACTATATCATTTGGCAAAGAAACCAAAGGTAAGCAACGGGTAATTATTACTGATGCCGCTGGTGAACAGATTGAGACATTGATACCGAAATGGCGGCATATCACTGTTTTCGAAGGTGAATATGTCGAAAAAGGTGAGACTATCGCTGAAGGTGAATTAACGCCGCATGATATTCTAAGGTTGAGAGGCGTTGAGGAGCTGGCTAACTACCTTGTCAAAGAAATACAGGACGTTTACCGTTTGCAAGGTGTAAAGATCAACGATAAACATATTGAAGCGATTATTCGCCAGATGCTTAGAAAAGTTGAAATTACTGCGGCGGGTGATACGTCATTCTTGAAAGGTGAGCAAGTTGAGCGTGCGCAGATGCGTGAGGAAAATGATCGCATAGAATCAGAAGGAAAAATTCCAGCTAGCTATGAATCCGTGTTGCTCGGTATAACCAAGGCATCATTGGCGACAGAATCGTTTATCTCTGCGGCCTCTTTCCAGGAGACGACGCGCGTGCTAACCGATGCGGCTGTGCGTGGCTTAAGTGATAGCCTACAGGGCCTGAAGGAAAACGTCATTGTCGGTCGTTTAATTCCTGCCGGTACCGGTTTGGCCTATCATGAAGGTAGAAAAAACCGACAGCTTCAAAATCAAGCAATTGATCATGAGGTTGTTAGTGTCGTAGATTCAGGCGATGTTGAAGAAGCTTTAAAGCAAGCTTTAAATATCTAAAGCCAGTGGCGGTCGTGTAAAAAACGACAATTACGGAGCTTGTTTTTGCAAATAAGTTTCGTGTAGGGTTGATTGGGAGGGTGTTATGCGTTGTGAAAAACGCATAAGCCCTGCCCATTTTGGGGTTAAGTCGGTTTTTCTAAAAATTCAACTTGACCTGAAAAAAATAAAGAAGTAATATGTCCAGCTCACATTAGCTAACGTTCTTAAGCCGAGTCTGGGTTCGTCTGGTCGTCGACAGTTGTAGCGATAAGCAATTGTTGTAATTGGCTGATAGTTAAATTTATATTCGGAGTAAAAAGAAATATGGCCACGATTAACCAGTTGGTTCGTAAGCCACGTGCTAAGAAAATAGAAAAAAGCAATGTCCCTGCTTTAGAGGCTTGTCCTCAGCGTAGAGGCGTTTGTACTCGTGTTTATACTACGACACCCAAAAAACCAAATTCTGCATTGCGTAAAGTAGCAAGAGTTAGATTGACCAACGGCGCTGAAGTAAGTAGTTACATTGGTGGTGAAGGGCATAATCTTCAGGAGCATTCCGTGGTTTTGATCAGGGGCGGTCGTGTTAAAGATTTGCCTGGTGTTCGATATCACGTTGTGCGCGGTAGCCTGGATTCTTCTGGAGTAAATAACAGAAAATGCGGTCGCTCTAAGTATGGAACAAAACGGCCTAAGGGCAAGTAGTTGGTTGGTGAAAAATGTCTAGAAGAAGAGTTGCTACAAAAAGAGAAATAATTCCAGATCCAAGATTTGGTAGCGTAATGCTTACCAAATTTATGAATATGATCATGGAAAGCGGAAAAAAATCCGTTGCTGAAGGCATTGTTTATGGCGCTTTGGATTTTATTGAAAAAAAAGGCCATGCAGAACCTTTAGAGGTTCTATCTAAAGCATTGGAAAATGTTCAGCCCCGTGTCGAAGTAAAGTCTCGTCGCGTAGGCGGTGCTACTTACCAGGTTCCAGTAGAGGTTCGCCCTTCCAGACGTTTGGCTTTGGCAATGCGCTGGCTGATTGATGCTTCCAGAAAAAGAAACGAAAGAACTATGTCGGCCAAATTAGCTGGTGAATTGATGGACGCTTTTGAAAGTCGAGGAACTGCTGCCAAAAAGCGTGAAGATACACATAGGATGGCTGAAGCAAATAAGGCTTTCTCGCATTATCGCTGGTAAGTTTTTGTATATAAAAATATTTTTTACCTAGCTTGTGCGTAAAACACCGGTAAGTCGTTATAGAAACATTGGTATCATGGCTCACATTGATGCTGGTAAGACGACAACGACGGAGCGAATACTCTATTATACGGGCGTTTCGCATAAGATGGGTGAAGTGCATGATGGTGCTGCAACCATGGATTGGATGGAGCAAGAGCAGGAGCGGGGTATAACCATCACTTCTGCTGCAACAACGTGTTTTTGGAGTGGTTCGGCTGGTCAGTATGATCAACACCGAATTAATATCATTGATACGCCTGGACACGTTGATTTTACGATTGAAGTAGAGCGTTCATTGCGGGTTTTGGACGGGGCCTGTGTGGTTTTTTGTGCTGTGGGTGGTGTTGAGCCTCAGTCTGAAACTGTTTGGCGACAAGCTGATAAATACCGCGTTCCACGTTTGGTTTTTATCAACAAAATGGATCGTGTCGGTGCTGATTTTTTGAGAGTGATTGAACAAATCAGTACACGATTAGGGGCTCGTCCTGTGGTGATGCAACTGCCGGTTGGTGCTGAAGATGGTTTTGACGGCGTTGTTGATCTTATTAAAATGCGTGCTATTTATTGGGACGATACCAGTAACGGCATGATATTTGAAGAAAAAGATGTGCCCTTAGAGATGAAATCGCTGTGCGAAAAATGGCGAGAACGCATAGTCGAAGCGGCAGCAGAGGGAAGTGAAGCGTTGACAGAAAAATACTTGGAAGAAAGTATTTTGACAGTTGACGAAATCAGGGAAGGCATAAGGTCTCGAACAATAGCAAATGAAATCGTTCCTGCGTTTTGCGGATCTGCTTTTAAGAACAAAGGTGTTCAGGCAGTGCTGGATGCAGTAATAGAATATATGCCGGCTCCAATTGATGTGGCTGCTATTAAGGGTGTCCTGGAAGATGAGGTGACGGAAGCATGTCGCCCCGCTTGCGATAGTCAACCGTTTGCAGCGTTGGCTTTTAAAATTGCCTCAGATCCTTTTGTTGGGATGTTGACGTTTTTTAGAGTTTATTCAGGTGTATTAAGCTCTGGTGACAGTGTTTATAACCCCATAAAAAAGAAAAAAGAGCGTATTGGTCGCATTGTTCAGATGCATGCCAATAGCCGCGAAGAAGTTAAGGAAGTATACGCAGGTGATATAGCTGCGGCTATTGGTCTTAAAGACGTGACAACGGGTGAGACCTTGTGTGATCTTAAGGGCATCATAATTTTAGAGCGCATGGATTTTCCTGATCCTGTTATTTCGGTGGCAGTAGAGCCTAAAACCAAGGCTGATCAAGATAAAATGAATGTTGCTTTGGGTAAGTTGGCGCAAGAAGACCCCTCTTTCAGAGTGCATTCTGATGAGGAATCGGGTCAAATAATTATCTCAGGTATGGGTGAGTTGCACCTAGAAATTGTGGTTGATCGCATGAAAAGGGAGTTCGGCGTTCAAGCAAATGTAGGTGCGCCTCAAGTCGCATACCGAGAGACAATTCGTGAGACAGTCGTTCAGGAAGGCACTTTTATAAGGCAGTCAGGTGGGCGTGGTCAGTATGGACATGTCTGGTTGCGGTTAGAGCCTAAAGAGCTAGGTACTGGTTACGAATTTGTTAACGAAATTGTTGGCGTTGCTGTTCCGAAAGAATATATTCCGGCAGTTGATAAGGGTGTGCAGGAACAGTTAAAAAGTGGTGTGCTTGCAGGATACCCAGTCTTAGACGTAAAAGTGTCTTTATTTGATGGTTCTTATCATGATGTTGATTCGAACGAAATGGCTTTCAAAATTGCGGGTTCTATGGCGTTTAGAGATGGAGCTAAAAACGCTAGGCCAGTATTGTTAGAGCCCATTATGAAAGTTGAAATCACTACGCCTGAAGATTATATGGGTGATGTCGTTGGTGATATTAACCGGCGACGAGGAGTGGTTCAGAGCCTGGATGACATTCCATCAGGTAAGGCGATTGGCTGTGAAGTGCCGTTAGCAGAAATGTTTGGGTATGCAACTGATTTGCGTTCGGTGACACAGGGTAGGGCTACGTACAGTATGCAGTTTGAAAAATACAGTGAAACGCCTGCGCATATTGCAGAAGCGATCATTAAAAAATCTTCATAACATTGAATGTAACATAAAGGTATTGACTCATGGCTAAAGAAAAATTTTCACGTAGTAAGCCACATGTAAACGTAGGCACAATCGGTCACGTTGATCACGGTAAAACTACTTTGACGGCTGCTTTAACATCGGTAATGGCGAAATTGCACGGCGGTGCTGTTAAGGCGTTTGATCAAATTGACAATGCACCTGAAGAGCGTGCGCGTGGTATTACGATTGCGACTTCCCATGTGGAATATGAATCAACAGCCCGTCATTACGCTCATGTTGACTGCCCAGGCCATGCTGATTATGTTAAAAACATGATTACCGGTGCTGCTCAAATGGATGGCGCAATTTTGGTGTGTTCGGCAGCTGATGGTCCTATGCCGCAAACACGCGAGCATATCTTGTTATCCAGACAGGTCGGTGTACCGTTTATCGTAGTGTATTTGAATAAGGCTGATTTGGTTGACGATGAAGAGTTGATTGAATTGGTGGAAATGGAACTTAGAGAATTGCTGGATATGTATGAATTTCCAGGTGACGATACGCCTATTATTGTTGGTTCAGCAAGAATGGCGCTGGATGAAGCTACCAGCGGTGCCGCACCAACAGAAATGGGCTTTAATTCTGTTATTAGATTGGTAGAAGCTTTAGATAGTTATATTCCATTGCCAGAAAGAGCTGTTGAAGGTTCTTTCTTGATGCCTATTGAAGATGTATTTTCTATCTCAGGTCGCGGTACTGTAGTTACTGGACGTATTGAGCGTGGTGTTATTAAGGTTGGTCAAGAAGTTGAAATTGTTGGCATAAGAGCAACTACCTTGACGACTGTCACTGGCGTTGAAATGTTCCGTAAATTACTGGATCAAGGTGAGGCAGGAGATAACGTTGGCTTGCTCCTTAGAGGCACTAAGCGCGAAGGCGTTGAGCGCGGCCAGGTATTGGCGCATAAAGGAACTATTAAGCCACACGCTAAATTTAATTCCGAAATTTACGTATTATCTAAAGAGGAAGGTGGCCGTCATACGCCATTTTTCGACGGTTATCGTCCACAGTTCTATTTTAGAACTACTGACGTAACGGGTGCTGTAAAATTGCCTGAAGGCGTAGAAATGGTGATGCCTGGTGATAACGTTTCAGTTGTAATTACCCTGATTGCACCTATTGCTATGGAAGAAGGTCTGCGTTTTGCTATCCGTGAAGGTGGCCGAACAGTCGGTGCTGGCGTTGTTGCATCAATAATCGAGTAAAAAATATGTCTAATCAAACTATCAGAATCCGTTTGAAATCATTTGATCATAAATTGATTGATCAATCGGCTGGTGAGATAGTAGAAACAGCAAGAAGAACCGGTGCGCAAGTTAAAGGCCCGATTCCTTTGCCTACTAAAAAAGAGCGTTTTACCATATTGATCTCACCGCACGTCGACAAAGATGCTCGGGATCAATATGAGTTGAGAACATACAAGAGGCTGTTGGATATTGTTGAGCCAACAGAAAAAACCGTTGATGCATTGATGAAGTTGGATCTTGCAGCCGGTGTTGATGTTCAAATAAAGTTGAATTAAGCTTAGGGGAATTGGCAAATGTCAATAGGTCTTATTGGTCGCAAGTGCGGTATGACTAGGGTTTTTTGTGAAGATGGGTCGTCTGTGCCGGTGACTGTTCTTAGTATTGATTCGAACCGAGTGGTTCAGGTCAAGACTGTAGATGTGGATGGCTATCGTTCCATTCAAGTTGCTGCGGGTGATAAAAAATCTTCGCACGTTAATAAGCCGATGGCTGGTCATTATGCAACTGCTAATGTGACTGCCGGACGCGGATTGTGGGAATTTAGACTTGAAGAAGACGAAGGTTTGGAGCTGACATTGGGTTCTGAACTGTCTCTGGATGTCTTTACCGCAGGTCAGGTTATCGATGCACAAGGTAGAAGTATCGGTAAGGGTTTTGCAGGTGGTGTAAAACGGCATAACTTTAGCATGCAAGATGCGACTCATGGTAATTCACGGTCACACAGAGTGTTGGGTTCGATTGGTATGAACCAAACACCAGGTCGTGTTTTCAAAGGCAAAAAAATGGAAGGCCACATGGGAGCACGTAAGACAACAGTTCAAAATTTGACGATTCATTCGATTGATACATCGAGAAATCTGATATTAGTCAAGGGAGCTGTTCCCGGTGCTAAAGGTGGTGATGTTATTATCACGCCGGCAATGAAAATGCGGAATAAAGGTTAAGATATGAGTTTGCAAGTTCCTGCTTTAGGTGTGAACGATTCTGCTAAAAGCTTAGAAGTGGCTGAAGCGGTTTTTGGTCAACCATTCAATGAGACTTTGGTTCATCAGCTAATTGTTAAATATATGGCGAATGCGCGTGCCGGTACCAAAGCTCAGAAGACTCGTTCTGATGTAAGCGGCGGTGGCACTAAGCCTTGGCGTCAAAAAGGTACTGGACGTGCTCGTGCTGGTACAACCCGCAGTCCTATCTGGCGAACTGGTGGTGTCGTTTTTGCGGCAAGACCTAGAAGCTACGATCAAAAGCTGAATAAAAAAATGTTTAGATCGGCCATTCGCTCTATTTTATCTGAATTACTCAGACAAAATCGCTTGGTTGTCAGTAGCGACATTTCTGTCGATACACCTAAAACTAAGCTGTTGGTTGAAAAGCTAAAGTCAGTCGATGCTAAGCGAGTATTGTTAGTTGTTGAAAGTGTTGATGTAAACTTGGCTTTGGCCGCACGCAATATTCCTTATGTGGAAGTGATTGAAGCGGCGAATTTGAATCCGGTAATGTTGATTTCGTCTGACAAGGTGATTGTCACTCCCGGCGCATTGAAGCAAGTTCAGGAGAGTTTGTCGTGAGTATAAATCAATTCCATTTGGCTGGCGTACTGGAAGCACCTCTCATATCTGAGAAAAGTACGTTTGTCGGCGAAAAATGTAATACATTTGTTTTTAAAGTTAAGAAAGCTGCCAGTAAAAAAGATGTTAAAGGTGCAGTAGAGCTGATGTTTAAGGTTGAAGTTGAATCAGTTCAGGTTTTAAACGTTAAAGGTAAGCAGAAGAAATTTGGTCGTTCAATAGGTCGTAGGTCTGATTGGAAGAAGGCTTATGTTAAACTTAAGCCTGGGCACGACATAGAGTTCTCTGCTGCTTGATTTATTTAGTGAAAGATCAATAGGAAACGGTAGAAAGCATGGCGATCGTAAAGTCAAAACCGACATCACCCGGATCTCGGTTTGTAATCCGCATCAAAAATGATGAGTTGCATAAAGGCAAGCCTTATGCACCATTATTGAGCAAAAAAAGTAAAACTGGTGGTCGGAACAACCAAGGGCGTATTACCACTCGCCACATTGGTGGCGGACATAAGCAGCACTACCGTATTGTTGATTTTAAAAGAAATAAAACAGACATTCCGGCTGTGGTAGAGCGTTTGGAATATGATCCGAATAGAACAGCCAATATTGCGCTGATATTATTCAAAGACGGCGAGCGCAGATACATTATCGCCCCTAAAGGTCTTGTCGTCGGTCAAGAAATTATTTCATCTGACAATGTGCCTGTTAAAACCGGTAACTGCATGCCGCTGCGTAACATACCTATGGGTACGACCGTGCATTGTGTTGAGTTGAAACCTGGTAAAGGCGCTCAGCTTGCCAGAAGTGCAGGTACCTCAGTACAGTTGGTTGCCAGAGATGGTGCACATGCGACTATCAGGTTGCGTTCCGGTGAGATGCGTAAAGTTATGGCCGATTGTAAAGCGGTTATAGGCGAAGTATCAAATTCAGAGCACAGCTTGGCATCTCTCGGTAAGGCTGGCGCATCAAGATGGCGCGGAGTGAGACCTACCGTTCGTGGTGTGGTTATGAACCCTGTTGACCATCCACATGGTGGTGGTGAAGGCCGTACTTCGGGTGGTAGACATCCAGTATCGCCTTGGGGTATGCCAACCAAAGGTTATAAAACAAGAAAAAACAAACGCACTGATAATATGATAGTCAGACGTCGTAAACAGAAGTAGAGAGGACATACATGCCGCGTTCAATTAAAAAAGGTCCTTTTATTGACCACCATCTTCTAAAGAAAGTTGAAGATGCTGTCGCCAGTAATAACAGGAAACCGATTAAAACATGGTCAAGAAGATCAATGATTGTGCCAGATATGTTGGGATTAACCATTGCTGTTCATAATGGTAAATTGCATATTCCAGTGTTGGTTTCTGAGAATATGGTCGGGCATAAGCTAGGTGAATTTGCTCCCACTCGCACATACAAAGGCCATGTGGCTGATAAAAAATCAAGGTAAGATGCGATGGAAATTTCAGCAAAATTAAAAAACGCACCGATGTCTGCCCAAAAAGCACGCTTGGTTGGTGATCAAATTCGTGGCTTGTCTGTCGAAAATGCTCTCAATACCTTGAAGTTTAGTTCTAAAGGCGCAGCTGTGGTATTCAAGAAAGTTTTAGAATCTGCGATTGCTAATGCTGAGCACAATGCAAGTGCCGATATTGATGAATTGAGAGTGTCTACTGTCTTTGTCGATGAAGGTGCAACCATGAAGCGATTTAAAGCAAGAGCCAAAGGTCGTGCAAATCACATTCTAAAAAGAACCTGTCATATCACAATTAAAGTTGCAGCATTCGAATAGAGGCGAAAATGGGTCAAAAAGTACATCCAATAGGCATACGCCTTGGTATTGTCAAGGATTGGAATTCAAGATGGTATGCGGATAGTCAGAATTATTCGGTGTTTTTGCATCAAGATTTGACAGTCAGAGAGTTTATTAGAAAGAAATTGGCGCACGCTTCTGTGAGTCGGATTCAAATTAATCGGGCAGCAAATAACGCTAACATCACTATTCATACCGCGCGTCCAGGCATTGTTATCGGTAAGAAAGGGGAGGATATTGACGTTTTAAGACAGGCTATATCAAAAATGATAGGCGTGCCTGTACAGCTCAATGTTGAAGAAATTAGAAAGCCGGAATTAGACGCGCAGTTAGTTGCTGAAGGTGTTGCGCAACAGCTTGAAAAAAGAGTGATGTATCGTCGTGCAATGAAGCGGGCTGTCACGAACTCCATGCGTTTAGGTGCCGAAGGCATCAAGATTAACGTTGGTGGTCGTTTGAATGGTGCTGAAATTGCCCGAAGTGAGTGGTATCGCGAAGGCCGCGTACCCTTGCATACATTAAGAGCGGATATCGATTACGCGACTGCCGAAGCCAATACCACTTATGGTATTATCGGTGTGAAAGTGTGGATATTCAAAGGCGAGGTGTTTGATATGGAGTCACATATCGCCTCAATTAACGCTGATACCAAGAAATAGTTGAAGGAAAATAGACATGCTTCAACCTAAAAGAACAAAATTTCGTAAACAGCATAAAGGCCGGAATAATGGTATTGCTGTTCGCGGCTCATCTGTAAGCTTTGGCGAGTACGGACTTAAATCAGTCAGCCGTGGCAGGCTTACCGCCAGACAGATAGAATCTGCTCGCCGAACCATTACTCGTCATGTTAAACGTGGCGGTAAACTGTGGATAAGAATTTTCCCAGATAAGCCTATTACCAAAAAACCTTTAGAAGTACGTATGGGTAAAGGAAAAGGTAGTGTAGAATACTGGGTTGCTCAAGTGAGGCCTGGAACTATGCTGTATGAGATTCAAGGTGTTTCTGAAGAGATGGCTCGTGAAGCTTTTGCCTTGGCAGCTGCCAAATTACCCTTAAAGACTCTTTTTACCGCGCGGACGATAATGTGATGAAAGCAAGTGAACTACGTCAGAAATCAAAAGACGAGTTAGGAGCTATGATGCTCGATTTATCTCGTGAGCGTTTCAATCTTAGAATGCAAAAAGGTACAGGACAACTTTCCAAGCCCGATCAAGTAAAAAAGGTTAGACGGAACGTTGCACGTATCCAAACACTATTGAAAGAAATGGCGAGCGCATAAAATGAGCGAAGATAACTCTCAAAACACCGTTGGACTGAGAACTATTTCCGGTCGAGTTGTTAGTAATAAAATGGACAAAACGATTACGGTACTGGT
>NZ_FUKJ01000421.1 GCF_900163745.1 Crenothrix polyspora | reverse complement strand
TGGTTACAAGTTCATCAGACTCCTGACATCATTAAAAATAACGCTTTTTGGACAACAAAAACCGGCTTGATGGGGCAGGTTTTTGCGCACGGTATCGACAGAATGGCCAAGACTAACCTTGAGTTGGCGCTAAATCTTTGGGATACGCAAAAAAAGTCGTTCACAATAGATAACGCGCTCAGCCAGCACATTGAACACCGTCTTGCCCTGGTGTTGGCGGCGCGTCGAGATCATCGCGCTTACGAACGTTTAAAACATGTTAATCAGCCTGATGAAGAACTAAGAATCTGGAGCGTTCGATCCGCCTTATTCGCGCAAAACTGGCCCCATGTTATTGAGGCTTACCAAACACTATCCGCCACAGAGCAGCAAGATCCGCATTGGCAATATTGGTTCGCCAGAGCGTTGGGTAAAACCGGCGACAATACCCAAGCACAAGTGATGTACACGGCGGTGGCTAAAGACAGGGGCTTTTATGGCTTTTTGGCGGCAGACCTGCTTAATCAGGCTTATCAATTTAACGATAAACCGATTGTTGTGATGGAAGACGCGCTGGTAACGCTGCGTCAAACTACAGAATTGAGCGCCATAGAAGAGCTTAATGCCTTGCATCGAGACACGGATGCCAGACGACACTTTGCAAATATCATAAAAAAGCTAAGCAAAGAACAACTGTTGTTGGCTGCTAAACTGGCACAACGCTGGCATTGGGATCAAACCGCCATTATCACCTTAACCAAAGCCGATTATTGGGACGATTTAGAGCTGCGCTTTCCGGTTAATTACCGGGCGCAGGTCGAAGCTAACGCCGGCCTGCATGATCTTGATCCTGCCGTTATTTTTGGCCTGATGCGCCAAGAAAGTATGTTGGATAAAATGGCTGCATCGGTAGTTGGCGCAAAGGGTTTAATGCAATTAATGCCCGCTACAGGACAGCAAATTGCCAAAACCTTGCTGGAACCCTGGAGCTCCGACAATGACTTGTTTAATCCCGACCTTAACATCAAATACGGCAGTTACTATTACAGGCAGCTACTCAATCAGTTTGATGGTCACTATGCACTGGCAACCGCTGCTTACAATGCGGGGCCCAATCGGGTAAAAAAATGGCTGCCTAAAGCTAAAGCCATGCCGATCGATCTTTGGGTGGAATATATCCCTTATAAAGAAACCCGAAAATACGTCACGTCTGTCCTTTCTTATGTGATTATTTATCAATATCGGCTACGAAGAGAGTCCCTGAAACTGAAAAATTTGCTGCCAGAAGTTGCACCGGCTAAAAATTGAGCTGATTTTTTTCGATGGCTGTAAGATAATAGGCGGCTCACATAATTATAATTCTAAAGGTATAAATTTATGGATAAGCAGCATAGTTTTACGCGCGAAGAATTGCTGATGTCCGGTAGAGGGGAACTGTACGGGCCGCAAAATGCACAACTGCCCCTGCCCAACATGCTAATGATGGACAGGATTACGCTGATTACCGATGAAGGTGGTGCGTATGGCAAAGGTCAAATCATTGCAGAACTGGATATTACGCCGGATTTATGGTTCTTTGCCTGTCATTTTCAGGGCGATCCGGTCATGCCCGGCTGCTTAGGATTAGATGCTATGTGGCAATTGGTTGGCTTCTTTTTATGCTGGATGGGCGGCCCGGGAAAAGGGCGTGCATTAGGTGTAGGCGAAGTTAAATTTACCGGCCAAGTTTTGCCGACGGCCAAAAAAGTCACTTATCGCCTTGATATGAAACGGCTCATCATGCGCAAACTCTATATGGGAATTGCCGATGCCACTATGGAAGTAGATGGCAAAGTGATTTATACAGCGACCGACTTACGCGTTGGTTTATTTACGTCAACCGCAGACTTCTAGGATTTAGCACCATGAAAAGAGTCGTAATAACCGGTTTGGGCATTGTTTCCAGCATAGGCAATAATCGGTCAGAAGTTTCGGAATCCCTGAAACAGGGTCGATCAGGTATCGTTTTTTCCGATGTTTATCAGGAAATGGGCTTTCGCAGCCATGTCCACGGGCCTATTAATATCGATTTTGATGCGCTTATTGACCGCAAAATTAAACGCTTTATGGGTGATGGTGCAGCCTTCAACTATATCGCCATGCAACAGGCCATTGATGATTCTGGCTTAAGTGAGTCGGATGTCTCCAACTTTAGAACAGGTCTGGTAATGGGTTCCGGCGGGCCGTCTACCTCCAATCAGGTCGATGCCGCCGATATATTGCGCGAAAAAGGCGTAAAGCGCGTTGGGCCTTATATGGTGACCCGTTGCATGTCCAGTACCAATACGGCTTGTCTGGCTACGCCGTTTAAAATTAAAGGTGTCAACTACACCATTAGCTCGGCTTGTGCGACCAGCGCCCACTGTATTGGTCATGCGATGGAGCTGATTCAATTGGGCAAACAGGACGTGGTGTTTGCTGGCGGTGGTGAGGAAGTACACTGGACTTTATCCGTATTATTTGATGCGATGGGCGCGTTATCTTCCAAGTATAACGATACCCCCGCGACAGCCTCCAGACCTTATGATGCGACCCGCGACGGTTTTGTCATCTCCGGCGGTGGTGGTGTTCTAGTGGTTGAAGAACTGGAACATGCCAAAGCCCGTGGCGCTAAAATCTATGCTGAATTAGTCGGCTATGGTGCCACTTCTGATGGCTACGATATGGTGCAACCCTCTGGCGAAGGCGCAGTGCGCTGTATGCAGCAAGCCATGGAAATGGCAAAAGTTCAGTCTTGTGATTATATCAATGCTCATGGCACTAGCACGTCAGTCGGTGATACCAAAGAACTGGAAGCGTTGCGGATAGTCTTTGGTGCGGATAACGTGCCACCTGTCAGTTCCACCAAATCATTGACAGGTCATGCACTCGGTGCAGCCGGTGTGAACGAAGCGATTTATTCCCTGTTGATGATGGAAGAAAACTTTTTGAGTGCTTCCGCCAATATCACCCAGCTTGACCCAGGCGCGGAAGGCATCCCGATTGTCCGTGAGCGCCAGGATAACGTCACTTTAAATACCATCATGTCCAATAGTTTTGGCTTTGGTGGCACCAATGCGACGTTGATTTTCCAGCGTTATAACGGATAAAACCGTCCACCCCTCTTGCGCCCTGTACCTTGCACCTCATGCAAGGTACAGGGCGCAAGGTACAAGGTACAACCCCCTATATGTCGGACCCCAATCAAAAATCCAGGATTCAGTTTAATAAACTGCAAAAGCGGCTGCGCCATTATGTGGGCGACGCTATCGCCGATTACAATATGATCGAAAACGGCGATAAGATTATGGTGTGTTTGTCGGGCGGCAAAGACTCTTACACACTGCTCGATGTGCTGGTTAATTTACAGAAAACTGCCCCGGTGGAGTTTGACTTGATCGCAGTGAATCTGGATCAAAAGCAACCTGGTTTTCCTGAACATGTGTTGCCTGCTTATCTGGAATCGCTGGGCGTGCCTTATCATATTATTGAAAAAGACACCTATAGCGTAGTCAAACGGGTAATACCAGAAGGCAAAACCACCTGTGGCCTGTGTTCCAGATTACGGCGCGGTACTTTGTACGGCTATGCCGAAGCCAACGGCATTACTAAAATAGCTTTGGGACATCACCGTGATGATATTTTGGAAACGTTTTTCCTGAATATTTTTTACGGCGGCAAACTGAAAGCCATGCCGCCCAAGCTGTTAAGTGATGACAAGAAAAACATTATTATCCGGCCCCTCGCCTATTGCCGCGAAAAAGACATTGAACGTTTTTCCGCGTTTAAAGACTTCCCGATTATTCCTTGTAACCTGTGTGGCTCTCAAGAAAATCTGCAACGCAAAGCTATGAAAGTCATGTTAAAAAGCTGGGATAAACAGTTTCCTGGTCGTCTGGAAACCATATTTACCAGTTTGCAAAATGTCGCGCCTTCGCAATTAGCCGACAAACAATTGTTTGATTTTTATGGACTAATCCAAAGTACAGCAGAAAGTAATCATCAAGAGATTGCCTTATGTGGCAGCCCCGGCTCACCCATAAATGGCTTGGATGTCCTTATGCAATAATTCTGTAGCGGCATTTTTCTCGCAGCATTTTTATTGAACCGAAAAAATGGCAATTTACACACCATATTACTTTTAGGGAGTGTAAACTCAAATAGCCACCCATCCGGTTGATTAATATAATGCCCTCCCATCTTAGACAGTACAAGTAACTCACCTTAATCCATGCACTACCTAATATCTAACCAAGACAATCGAGAACTTCCCCTCGATGCCGACTTAAGCGGCAAAGCATTACGCAAAGAAACCGCCGAATATTACGATGAATGCTATTGGGATTATCTGCTCACCTGGTGCAATCGCGATAACCTGGCTTATCATTACGGCTATTGGGATAAATCCACGCCTTATCAGCATCATCAAGCCTTACTAAACAAAAACCAGGTGTTGTATGACGCTGCCGGTATTAAAGCCAGTGATCGTGTGTTAGACGCGGGTTGTGGTATTGGTGGTAGTAGCATCTGGATGGCGAAAAATTACGGTAATCGGGCTACCGGCATGACGGTCAGTGGCCAACAGGCTATCTACGGTGCGCAACATGCTAAACGTCAGGGTGTCGGTGACCTGGTAGACTTTGAAGTCGCTGATTTTTGTCAAATGCCGTTCGAAAATGAATCCTTTGATGTAGTTTGGGCTTTAGAAAGCTCTTGCTATGCACTGAATAAAGGCGTTTTTTTAAAAGAAGCCATGCGGGTATTACGCAAAGGTGGGCGCGTGGTCGTCTGTGATGGCTTTTTTACACGGCGCGAATTTAATGATGAGGAATGGCGAGAGGTGCTGACTTGTTTAAACGGCTGGGCTGTACCTAATCTGTGTCTTAAAGATGAGTTCAGTGGTTTGCTGGAACAGCACGGTTTTCATAGCCCTACAATGCGTGATCTTACCCTACAAACCATGCAATCCATTGACTATATGCACAGTGTTGCCAAGCGGTTGCGTCCTATGCAAAAACTGGGGGAATGGTTAGGATTACGCACTAAGGGACAAACTGCGAATTATTGGGTGGGTGTTGCGCAACATTATTTGTTTACTAAAAATTTAACAGCATACTGTATTTTTACTGCACAAAAATAAATACACTGCTAAAAGTGTTTCTAAACTCACACAATTTAAGATTAAAGCCTATTTAAAATTGATTTTACAGGTCAGTTTGTTATAATGCTCAGAGTTTAGGAGAGGTGGCAGAGCGGCCGAATGCGGCGGTCTTGAAAACCGTTGAGGGGTAACCCTCCCAGGGTTCGAATCCCTGCCTCTCCGCCACCCTATCAATACAAGCTACTGTTTTATCATGGCTTTCGCGTTATTAAAAAACTCATACCACCTTCTGTACCGTACCGCTGGATTTTTCAAAGATATTTTCAAGCCATCGGCAACAATTGCCGGTAACTTGCCAACGAAAGTCTCAATTTTCTTTTGAATCTGTTTTAACACAGATCGTGAATACTCAAACAGTGCCCCATACCTTCAACAGCAGTAGCTTCGGTTTAAAGCTGAGTGCGCTGACAATTTCTTGCTCGCGGGGTGTTAGACACTCCTGAACTTGTTCCGGCGCTTTTAGACTGAACCCACAAAAATTGTGGGCTCAGGTATAATCAAAAAACCTTACGGAATGCGAAGCACTTGTCCTGGAGAGATACGATCAGGATCGCTGAGTTTGTCACGATTTGCTTCAAAAATTTGCATCCAGTGGTTACCATCACCATAAACATGCTTGGCTATTTTGGATAAAGAATCTCCCGAAACAACGGTGTAAGTTCTATTAGCCGCCGCCGCTGGTGCAGCACCAGAAGCAACATCAGGTGTTATGCCAACTGAAGAACCCGAATCGTCCATTACGTTGCTGTCAGCACTTGCTGAGTCATCATTCCGGTTGTTATAAGCAGATGCAGCCGCTTTAGCGGCCATTGCCACACCTGCCGCACCTAAACCACCTAATATGACTTTAGCCAAAGTACCCATCTTGTGCGGTTCAGGCACTTCACCATCGGGTGTCATTTCATTAACAACAGAAGGTAAAACTTGCGACAGTACTTCTGCGCCCTTTTCTTCTGGAATGCCTGCTTGTTTGGCAAGTTCAGTGACCTGATCCTGACCCAATGCTGCAACAACTTGATCGGGGCTGACCGCTTTGTTATCGCCAGTGCCTACCCAAGAAGCGGCAACATCGCCTAAACCAGTTTTTTGAAATTTTTCTACCAAACCAGATAGCCCACCGGTATTGGAATTTTGCAGCATGCCCAATACACCTGCGACCAGATTTTGAGTTTGGCTTTGACCATTACCACCCAGCGCACTTTGTATAGCCACTTGTGCCAGACTACTTAATAGACTCATCGTTTTTTCTCCTAATCAGTTATTTCAATCCACACCCACTTCATCCGCACAACCCGCGACGGATAGAGATTAATGAAAGCAACAAGGCCAGACCATTAGACTGTCCTAGACTGTATGATATAGCAAACTATTTACCGCTGTCGCTAAAATTACCGCTATTTAGAGGTTTTTTATACGACAGCCTGACGCGTGTAATCACCAAAACCCATTATTCTTCAGGAGAGCCAATAAATTTATACACGACTGCACCGAGCATAGCGCCCAAAATGGGTGCAACACAAAACAACCAAACTTGCGCCATTGCCCAATCACCAACATACACAGCAACGCCCAAACTTCTGGCAGGATTTACCGAGGTATTGGTAACGGGAATACTAATCAGATGAATCAACGTTAAACCTAAACCAATGGCAATCGGTGCTAAACCTTGTGGTGCGCGGCTATCGGTAGAACCCAAGATAATCAGCAGGAACATCATCGTCATGACAACTTCTGTTATCAACGCTGAAAACATAGAATAGCCACCCGGTGAATGAGCACCATAACCGTTAGAGGCAAAGCCATTGGCTAAACTGAAATCCGCCTTACCGCTGGCAATAAGGTATAGAACACCCGCACCGGCAATACCACCCAAGATTTGTGCCGCAATATACGGCAATAATTTACTGGCCGGAAAACGTCCCGCCATCCAAAGTCCAATGGAAACGGCTGGGTTAAGGTGACAACCGGAAATATGACCGATTGCAAAAGCCATCGTTAATACCGTTAATCCAAAGGCAAAAGACACGCCCAGCAGACCAATACCCACATCTGGAAATGCCGCCGCTAATACTGCGCTTCCGCAACCACCCAAAACCAACCAAAATGTTCCAAAAAATTCAGCAAAACCCTGTTTCATAATATTTCCCTCTTAAATTTAAGTGATAGCTAATACAGAAATAGCGCCTTAGTTAAGGCGACTTTAAGCGTAGTCTATTTTACGCTTTACACCCATTAACTAACTCTAAGACTGAGCCGCTTTAAATGTAAGTATTCACTTCCCCCTTTGAAAAAGGGGGATTGAG
>NZ_FUKJ01000423.1 GCF_900163745.1 Crenothrix polyspora | reverse complement strand
TGCCTAACTTTACATAATTACACTCCAGTTGCTCAAGTTATTTCATGCACGTTACTAAGCTGCACTATGTTTTGTAAAAAATCGATAATGTCTGTAATGAATTTTTTTGCTTAATTGCAAAGTTGACAGCACATAAAGACTAGCTCTTTTTCCAAGAAAAAACTGTGCTTAAATCACGTTCTTTTTGTTACCCGATCACAGAATAAGTGCATACCATTACAGCGCAGCATGCAATGAACGCGACAACACCGATTATCTTCACTCGATGAGTGTTGGTTTAAGCTGAATTAGCATGACCTTAAAAACAACTGCCGTAATCGAGCAGCAAATCTTCACAATTGAAAAATATACGCGGATAGTCAATACGAATCAGTAGTTTTAACCCGTATTCAACAAATAACGCGACTGTTACCCACCGTGCCAAGGCTGCCCAAACACGTAAGCGCGTGTTACCTGAGCATCGCCATAGACTGATTGTCCACCAGGCAATAGGAAACAGGAGCACAAAATGAATGTCATCCCAACCGGAAACGGTAATGAGGCCGTTCTTGGCCAATAGATCCGTCGCCACTAAGCTGGCATTTAATAATAGAAAAAACGGCCAAAATACCCAATAAAGCGACATGCCGCCCAGCCATGATGTCAAAAGAAAATGAGTGTATGGTTGGGGTTGCCAGTTTTTATCATCTACCGATACGCTAATATAAAGTAGGGCAAATAAAGCAAGCGCCATGAGCAGGCATTCGGTAGGACTGACTGAGCGAATGTTGTTGAACAAAATAGGTAGCGTATAAAAGAACATGGTATCCGTTGATTATGTGGTCGTCTAAGGGCTATCGACAGGGCAAGCGCATATAATTTTCGCACGGCTCGTAAAATTTTTCTCTAAAAAAGTCATCCAATCCAGCCAAAAAACGTTTTCTTTTAACGCTCAATTTGGGGGTGTCTTCTTTTTTGAGTAAATTGATGGCAATTTGGCGAACCACATTAAAATTTGCTGGACTATGGCCTGTTCGTATACGGGAATCGTCCTCTTTGAAAGTGACATCAAGTACCCAATGCAGAGAATTCTCAATTCCCCAATGGCCGCGCACCGCGCGGCCAAATGCCTTAACGTCCACTATGGAATTCACGTAATGTCGGCATTCAGTACTGGTTTTGCCATTCTCTATCCGCACGCTTTCAACCATGCCGATACTCTTAATGCCAGGGCCACCGCATATAAATTTTTAATATTGATAATCAATTGGTTACAAAGGTAAAAACGAAGCCAAAAAAGCAGCGTATATACATAACTGATTGATTATTCAATAACTAAAAAAGTCAAATGCGTTTGCCCTGCTCTTAATGCCCTTCCAACGGCTTGGCCTGGGCAAGGTCAAGGCAGGTCGCCAAGTAGTATCAATACGTCCATGCCCTGCATCAACAGTTTCTTTGCTACACTGTATTTTGGCTTGTTCAAAGTCATTTTTTGCTATGGCCACATCAAAATAATCCTGGATGGCCTCATGAAGTTGCGGTTGATTGTCCTTAACCGCCAAGACGTAGTCGGCTCCTTTTTCTATGATTTTCGCAGCGATGTCGGTTTGGCAACCCATTGCATCTATGGTCACAATGCAGCCTTTGATTTCCAGCAAATCCAATAGCTCGGAAATTGCTGCAATTTCGTTAGATTTGGCATCTGTCTTGACTTGGCCCAGCGACATACCTGCTTGGTTTGCCCAGGCGCTGACCATATGGATAGCCCCCATCTTATCTTTGTCGGTGTAAGAACCCCGTGCTGTTTTACCATCGATGCTGACTATCTCGCCATCAGTTAGATTGGCAACATTCTGATTGTACCGGATTATGGGGAAGGTTTAAATTTGGCATCTGATTGATTTAACTGGATAGAAGGCGTAGCGTTACATCATGAAAACTCATACACGAGAAAAATGTACGGTTTGTATCCCTTTTGAAAAAGGTAACTGTGCCGACATCATGAAAGATGTCAAAAAATTCAGGCTTCATATCGACGATACAATTGCTCATTTTCCAGAGTTACTGCCTGATGGAATTGCAAGTGGCGGCTATGTGATGAAAGATACCCAAAAATCTAAAAAACTCCAGCTCGCTATCCGTAGAATAAGCGTTGCAGGAAAAAACTACAGTATACGCCCGTCGTTTGTTATGCCCTGTATGACAGGCTTTACTCAAGATGTTGAAAAAGCGTTATTCCTGAGAAAATTTGATGTGTCTTTTTATGCACTTAGCTACGTTTTCGGCCGAAGCACGATGTATTGGTATCGGCTAGAAAACCATCTTGGTCGTAATAGTCTGGTAGGGGCGACGTTTCATCACAATACGCCATTGCCTTTGCATCTCATCGCCGACGAAAAACATAGCCGCTTTGCCGGCGAAAAATGTTATGTCGCAACCACGGTTGCCAGTAATTGTATTTTAGGTATTGCGATGGCTGGCAATGTCGTTGAAGTCGCCCTGACAAAAGCTTATGGCGTTTTTGCTGGGGAAGCACAACGGCTTGAACCCAGTTATAAACCCGAAACAGTCAACACAGACGGATGGCCAGCTACTCAAAAGGCGTGGCAAATTATTTTTTCTAACATACTGATAATACGTTATTTCCTGCATATTTTTATCAAAATTCGTGACCGAGCTAAAATTAAGTTTCGTGATATGTTCTTGGAAGTGGCTACCAAGCTATGGGATTGCTATCGGGCAACCAACAAAAAATCGTTCAGCCAACGGGTCAGAAGATTGGCTGAATGGTGTGACACATCTCAAGATGTGCCTGCGGTTATTTCGGAACCTATTAAAAAACTTAGGAAAAATAACCGGTACTATGCTGCCGCTTATGATCATCCTGGCTGCCATCGAACCAGCAATATACTGGATCGGTTGATGCAGCGAATGGATCGGCACCTTTTTAGTACCCAGTACTTTCATGGTTCTTTGGGGACGGCAGAACTTGAACATCGGGTGTTAGTGAAGTAGGTCAGATTTTGTTAGACTGAGACTAACTATATTTTCGAAAAAATTATCAAATGATCAGATTTAAGGTACAAAGTTACAAAAATACCTTCATCTTGCGTTGCTTTGATGAATTCAAGACAGATAACGAAGCGTCTATTTACCCTGAGTCTAAATGTATGGAATTTACCGTCTCGTCACTTGGCATCTCGAAGTGCCTATTTTCCATGCTTGCGCTATCAAATTGGGTCTAGGCAAGCCATGAAAAAACTTCCCATCGGTATTCAAACTTTTTCAGAACTTATCAAAGATCAGCATTATTACGTTGATAAAACGCCGCTGATTGCCGAATTGGTAGCAACAGGCAAGTATTATTTCTTTGCTCGTCCGCGCCGTTTTGGAAAATCATTATTAATTAGCACGCTAAAATCAGCTTTTAGCGGTGAGCAGGCCTTATTTAATGGCCTGTATTTACAGGATCACTGGGATTGGTCGGTACACTATCCGGTGATCCATATCAGCTTTGGGCGAGGCGTGGTCGATAGCGTAGAATCTCTGAACCAGATTTTCCAAGCCATATTGGACGAAACCGCCGACCATTATGGCATTGCGCTAAAGCAGCAACATTTGGCCAACCGCTTTTCTGAACTGATCCAAAGCCTGCATACTAAGTTTGGGCAGCCAGTTGTGGTATTGGTCGATGAATACGATAAGCCAATTCTAGATAATATTGATAAAGATGTCCTGGCCATTGAGATACGTGAAGGCTTAAGAAATATTTATTCGGTGATTAAAGACAGTGATGCTCATATAAAGTTTTCCTTATTGACGGGGGTCAGTAAATTCAGCAAGGTCAGCCTATTTAGCGGCTTGAACAACTTAAAAGACATTAGCTTGGATAGCCGTTATGCCACGCTGTGCGGCTATACCCAAGCGGAAATTAAGGCCGTTTTTACCGAGCGTTTGGCTGGTGTAGATTTTAATCAGCTTGCTCAATGGTATAACGGTTACAATTTTTTAGGCGAAAAAGTCTACAATCCATTCGATGTTTTACTGTACCTGGATCAACGGATATTTAAAAACTACTGGTTTGAAACCGGCAGCCCTTCGTTTTTAATTAAGCACATACGGGAAAAGCAGTATTTAATCCCGGATTTTGAAAAGGTGGTGCTGGATGAGGCCATGCTGGCCAGTTTTGATGTCAATGACATTACCCTGGAAAACTTGTTGTACCAAACCGGCTATTTAACCATAGACCATGTGGAAGAACTTGGCGGCGAACGTTTTTATCATTTGGCGTACCCTAACCGTGAAGTGAAGGCCAGCCTGAATAGTTATCTACTGAGGGACTTAACACAAACAGCAGCAAGTACCGTATCCAACAATCAAATACAGTTGTATAAAGCACTAAGTCAGCCTGACTTTGCCAAACTGAAACAATCGCTGCTAGCACTGTTCGCCGCCATCCCGAACGACTGGTATCGTAAAAATCAGTTAGCACATTATGAAGGTTATTATGCGTCTATTATTTACAGCGCTTTTGCTGCCCTGGGTTTAAAAGTAATTGCCGAGGATGTGACCAACCAGGGGCGTATTGATTTGACTGTCATGTTGGACAATAAAATTTTTATCATCGAGTTTAAAGTGCTGGATGACACTAAAAAACAAGGGGTGGCTTTGGCGCAGATCAAGGCGAAAAATTACAGCCAGAAATATTTGGGAGCCGAAAACAGCGTGTATCTAATCGGTATTGAATTTGATAAAGCCCAGCGCAATATTGAGTTTTTTGAATGGGAGCAGGTTTAGCTTCAACCTAACAGGATTGCAGGTTGCAACGATTTCCTATTAAAAATGACCAAACCTTATAAAAAAATACCACATCATGGCGATTAGCCCGGCGGTATCTTTAGCGGCACGAAGCTTGATCGAAACCCGCTTGGCAACTCTTGAAAACGCGCATCAGATCAACATTATCCATGCATGTGAATCAGGTAGTCGGGCTTTGGGCTTTCCTTCACCGGATAGTGATTACGATGTGTGCTTTATTTACACGCGCCCTTGGCCTTGGTACCTGACACTAGAAGAAGTGGGGGATGTAGTTGATTTGCCTCTGGAAGACAGCCCTGTCGGCGTGCTTGATATCGGTGACTGGGATTTACGTAAAACCTTGCGTTTGGTGCGTAAGTCTAATCCGGTCATCTGGGAATGGTTGCAATCTCCGATTGGCTACCAAACAGATAAAACCCAACAATGGCGGGAATTACGCAATGTGTTCGATGCCTTTTATTCCCCCATTTCCGCATGCCATCATTATTTGTCGTTAAGCCGCATACCCTGGAGCGAGAATTGCTCGGACTACAGGCAAAAATCAAGAAATATTTTTACATGCTGCGGCCATTATTGGCGGCCTGGATAGAACAGTACCAGGCCGTTCCACCCATGGAATTGGCCTACTTGTTATTGATACTTGAAGAGTCTCCAGATATCAAAAGCTGTATTGATGAGTTATTGGAGAGAAAACAGCACATTAGGAGTTTGTCGGTCCTTTTTTTTTATCTTTTATAACTTGTTGTTTTATTAGTTATTTAGGGGTCTGAATAAGTACAATTAAATCAGCACCCCAGGACATCACTATATTGCGTCTACACCATAACTTTGCATAATCTTGATTATGTTAAATAAGATATTTTTTTCATCAACTCCTCGTCTTACCCAGCCCAGTTAATATAGGTGTTCGCCTTCTTTAACCTCCTTTTCAGTGTAAAATTGACCGAACAGTGAGCATAAAATTAAACAAGGCTAGTAATGCAACCAGAAAAACGCGCCACATTGATGGGCAACTACCAACAATTGCCAGATCGGCAACGTGCCATCATGGCTATCCTGTCAGTCTATTATGTCTATTGCCCTATCTCGGTACTGGGCAATTGTTTGCACGACCTGGGCTTTAAGGACAGTAAACAAAAGCCGCTCAAAAATAGTGATTTGAAACTGGATTTTGATGCCTTATCGGCAGCAGGAATGATTGAAGGTCATCCTAGCCAAGGCACACGTCGTTGCACACGCTTAATTGCCGAAAGTATTACACGCCAATTGGTCAGCGATAATCAATATGAGCGCCATGCAGAGCTTATCGATAAATGCCTGCCCGACACATCAAATAAGTACTCCTATTACATTTCGCAAGACGATTGCCTACGCGACATGCACCGCCATTTTCACCGTGGCCATTATAATAAAATGGATGCGTGCCTTGAAAAGGCCCGAATTTACGGTATGCCGACCCGTATTGACATTTATTTGTCTTGGATAATGAACCCCTTTGACTCGGCGTGGTTTACCAGTCGGCATAAGGGTCTTGTCGAACAGTTTGCAGGTTTTATACTCTTGCACCAGGCCTTGTATCTGTATAAAGCTCCAGCCAATGACGACTTTTTGGAATATTGCATCAATGATAAGTCCTTAGTTGAAGTGGGTTTTGTGCTACGTGTTTGTGCTGAATTATATTGGTTGCGTGGCGATTGGATCAATTTGGAAAAATTGCTTGCCAACAATGAAAAACCTGAGCTGCTCGCGATTAGCGCCGCCCTCAGTTTTCTAAGGGGGGATGTTGGCATGTCGATCCAGCAATTTGAGACAGCGTTAAATTCGTTGCGCAAGCTAACCAATAAGCGCACGACTTATTTCAATGGCATGGCGGGGCTGTTTTATCCATTGGCTCTCTTAAAAGGCGGTGACAGTAGCCAAAAATCCAAATTGTTAACCTTGCTAAACCAGGCTATCAAGCAAGATACCTATTGGACGCGACCCTATACCCTGCTGTCATCGTTCCAGCAGTTTTTGCAGGGGGATCTGGCTAAGCGTGGTGAACTATTAGCCGGAAGTGTTGACTATAGGATACCGGCTGGTTTTACGGAACAGGGCGAACCGGCCTCACTGACAACCAACCCGGCTGTCCAGGGCATCCTGTTATTGTTGATCAAATTTTGGGTACGTCCAGAACACCTGTCGGTTAAAACCATTGGCGAATATATCCCCCAATATCAGTACATGCTGGATAACGGCTATTTGTGGGCGGCCTACGAATATGCACAGCTATTGAACAAGGTGGTTCCTGGCAGCAGCAAAAATCGAAAAATACCTGACTTCAATAATCTTCCGGTTGCCTTGGTGGATTTATTTGCCAGCCGACCTGATTGGGATTTGGCGCTGGATGCCTTGCTCAACATCAATTCCGGCGATAAAAAAACGGCTGACAGCGCTGCCCCTGCCGACAAACCGACCCGCTTGATCTGGTTGCTGACCTTTAATGAGAAGGCAGGATCAATATTGATAGAACCCCGCGAACAAAAACAGCAAGCCAAAGGCGGCTGGAGCAAAGGCCGCGCCATCGCCCTAAAAAGACTGCATTCTGACCGGGGCGCTTTCGATTACCTCACCGAACAGGATAATAAACTGTGCAATACCATTAAGGAATACCGTGACAACAGTTGGTATGGCAGCACCTATTTTGAATTTAGCAAAAACATGCCGTTATTGCTCGTTGGCCATCCCTTGCTGTTTTGGGCCAGTTCGCCGGAGGTGCGGGTTGAAGTGGTCAAGGGCGAAGCGGAATTGCGGGTCACCCAACAGGGCAAGGGCGATAAAATCAAGATTACCTTGCAACCCAAACTGGGCTATGAGGAAAGCTACCATATCAGCAAAGAAACCCCAACACGCCTAAAAATAGTTGAATTCACCGCCGCCCATCACAAGATTCATGAGGTATTGCGTGGCGGATTGGAAGTGCCGTTGTCCGCACAACAGCGCGTGTTGCAGGCCTTGACCAGTATTTCCGGCCTGTTGACCGTGCATTCCGATATCGGCGGCAGTTCCAGTACCGCCGAACAGGTGGTGGCCGATGCCACAC
>NZ_FUKJ01000427.1 GCF_900163745.1 Crenothrix polyspora | reverse complement strand
GGCAACACGCAATAAAAATACCCCCATTTTTTCATGTAAGTTGTGGTTGGATAGTCAGGCAGTATTTTGGCAACAAAGGGTGACGTATTATCCGGTCATTGATAGGGTTAAAAGCTTTTTTGGTTATTTTCACACCTTTTTTGTAGACCGTTTGTAACACTTCTACGAGGGGTTTAAGCCCCTTCCAAGTCATGGATTTTGCCCATTCGACAGTGACTAGCAACGTATCCAAAAGCGTTGCGTTCCAATGGCTTTCAAGGATGCCCCAGCAGCGCTCGATGGCATTGTATTTACTGTGATAGGGCGGATAATAGACCAAAACGATCTCAAGCTCATACTTGTCGGCAAACTCTGTCATACGCTTTAGAAACTGGGTTCTTCGGCCAGAGTTGTTAGGGCCATTGTCCAAGTTGATGACCAGCTGCTTGATGTTGCCGTGTTTTTCCTTGTTGAATCCCCACCACGCCTCCAGGGCATCGACGATGAAATCGCTGGTCTCAAACGAGACCCCAAAGATAATCGTGAGCAATCCAGTCAACACTTCAAGGATACCGAAAGGCACCAGTTTGGGCTTGTTGCCCATATCATGGTCGGCAGCTCTCAGCGGTTTTTGGCAGCGTGAGGTGCCACCACGAGAGGAGTCGCACAAATCCACTTTGGCCTTGGTGTCGATTGAAATACGTAAGGAATCTTCGCGGTTGTCCGACTCCCGATTGGCGGCCTTGACGTTCTTAAAAATAGCGTCGGTTTCCTTGATCTTTTTCAGTGGCTTGGTCTTCTGCACCCGGCGTAGCTTGTAATTCAGGCGGTTCAGGATGTTGCCGATGGTCTTTTCACACGGCAAGTCCTCATGTTTCCATCCCTTGTGGCTGATAAGGGCGGCTCGTATGGCTTTGGCCGTTATCCGTGTATATTTGAAGGGCGTTTGGAACTTAGGGTCGACTTGGCTTTCAGCCTCAGCCAAATCGACGATATCGATTTCCAGTTGCGGATTTTTTTCTTCCGTCTTCTTGTTGCCGCTCGCTTTCTGCCCACCAAGGCAGGCAATACCTGTACGCAGTTCGTTCAATCCTAATGCAACCGCTTGTCGATCCCAACCAAATGTGGTTTCAGCCTTGCGTGGCCTGGAGTCCAGGTAATCAATTGTCACTTGGGCTTGAAAGGCCCTT
>NZ_FUKJ01000430.1 GCF_900163745.1 Crenothrix polyspora | reverse complement strand
ATAATGTACAGCTTTTTTACCTAGAGTTGGGATTTTTTAAAGTAGGGGTCTGAATTTTTACCACGCGGTTAATCCACACCGTAAAAGCGCGTCTTAGGCTGGTTTGTTCCGGTGCTGTCAACCAATCGATCAGCCGCCATAATACGCCTTGAATATCCTGTTCTGTCCGGCTGTTTTCCAGTTGGAACAAGGCCGCCACCAAATTGTGCAGACTGCTTAAGTCGTCTTTATTAAAGCTGCCTTCATCCAGCAATAAGTAACTGACCTGCGGACGGTATTTCTCCAAACCGGACGGCGCTGGATGGATCAATAGGTCTAAATCAACGGGGGCTTGCCAGCGCCGTTCACCATTGTAGAGCACTACCGGTAATACAGGCGGCAACTTGTCTGTTTTCGTTAAGTTGCCAGTGCGGATGATGTCCTGATACAGCAGCGCCAGATAACCCAAAATACGCACTGCCATAAAGTGATCGACAGTGGATTGAAATTCCAGCAGCAAATACACATAAAGCCACTCATCGCCCCAACGTACCCGCCAAATCAGGTCGTCTTCCCTATCACGCAAATCATCAGTGACATAACTGCCGCTGACTTTTTCCAGGGTGGCAAAGTCGCATTGCTCTACCCACGCCTCGTTAACAAAGCCCTTGAGCAAGTCAGCAACCATTTCTGGATGCGAGAACAGTAGTTTATAGCTGTTGTCGTGCGACATGGCAAGGTTTGCAATCGGTTTTCACAATGCCTCGGTTAACTTAAATTTAATCCAAACCATACGCAGATACCAAGAAATAAGAAAATGCACTAAAAAAATTTCAATTTATTAGGCCGTCAAAAAACATACGCTGCTAACCCATTACAAAAGCACTGGCGAAGATAAGTTCGAGGCGTTGCTGTTCGAACTCAAAAAAGCCCACAACCGTTTCCTGGAGACTTCAGTGAAACCCAAAAAAGCGGTGATATAAATTGATATTCCATACGTATCACCAACACTATTCTGTCGCTTTTTTATAACGAATAGAAGAAAACACCGACAAACCAATCAATATCGCCCCCGTCAAACCAGTAATAATCTCAGGTACATGAATACGCATACTGATTAACATCAATCCAGCCAGCACGCCGATGGCATAATGCGCACCGTGTTCCAAAAACACATATTCATCCAGTGTGCCTTGACGCACCAGATACACCGTCAAACTCCGCACAAACATCGCGCCAATAGCCAAACCTAGCATAATGATGATAACGTCCTGCGTAATAGCAAACGCACCAATAACACCATCAAACGAAAACGAGGCATCCAACACTTCCAGATACAAAAAGCTCATCGCGCCGGCTTTTTTAATCATGGCAGTGGCTTCTGCGCCTTCATCGGCATTATCAAAAAAGCTGGCCAAACTATCGACTACAACATATAAGATAATGCCCCACATACCTGCCACCAAGGCACCATGTCGAATTTCACCCGGTAAATAATTTTGTATTGACACCAACATAACCAGCGCCAAAATAATCTCAATAGCTTCAAGCTTGCCCATTGCCGACATTTTTTCTTCTATCTCGCCCAACCAGTGCAATTCTTTATCGGGATTAAAAATAAAAGAGAAAAACACCATCAGCAAAAACATGCCGCCAAAGGCTGAAATTTGTACGTGGGCTTCTTCGAGATACTTGGCATAAGTCACTGTATCATGCAACGCCATTTGCGTTACACCCATAAAGCCAACGCCAGTTGCCGCTGAAACAATCAGAACAGGAAACAATAAACGCATCCCGAATACGGCAATCAAAATACCCCAGGTTAAAAAATAACCTTGCCAGCGCTCATCCATGCGTTTTAATACCGATGCATTCACCACAGCATTGTCAAATGACAAACTGACTTCGAGAATACCCAATATGATGGCAATAACTGCTCCCATGATGCCAGCCCAGTAATACGCCACACCGAGACAAAGCACCGAAACAATCATAGAAAGACGAAAATGCTGCATAAACAACCCCTGCAATAATGTTTTTAGTATGCCAACTATAGCGGATTTTCTTTAAAATCAAAATTTAAAAGCGAAACGCTACGTTCTCCAAGATGACTTAGCCCACCTTGTTGCATCGCTGGATTAGCTTGCCCGGATGCCTGTTTTTGGCGTTGCGATAAATACGTTCCACCCAAAATAAACCCTAATACCAAAAGATAAACAACAGCCGCAATACGTCTGGCTGTTTTTGATTTTTCATATTCACTCATAACATCACACCCGAATGTTTTAAACTGCTGCATGATACATTTTTTTAGATGCACTGCGGCAATTCATAGTCATTAAAGTGCGACAATACGACACACAAAGCAAACACGCTTCTGAAAACTAATCCCCCCTCATAGCTGATATAATCTAAACTCTACCACTGCATCCTAGGAGTTTATTTAATGAGCACCACCAAACACTGCCGTCTTCTCATACTGGGCTCTGGCCCTGCCGGTTATACCGCCGCTATTTATGCCGCGCGTGCCAATTTAAGCCCTGTCATCATTACAGGCATGCAACAAGGTGGACAACTCACCACCACCACAGAAGTCGATAACTGGCCCGGCGACGTTGAAGGTTTGCAAGGCCCGGATCTGATGGACAGAATGCTAAGACACGCAGAACGTTTCGACACAGAAATGGTGTATGACCACATACACACCGCCGACCTTTCCAAGCGCCCCTTTACCCTAACCGGCGATTCCGGCACGTATACCTGCGATGCGTTGATTATTGCCACCGGCGCATCAGCACGTTATTTAGGTTTGGATTCAGAAGAGGCTTTTAAAGGCAAAGGCGTGTCAGCCTGCGCCACTTGCGATGGCTTTTTCTACCGCAATAAACCCGTCGCCGTGATTGGTGGTGGCAATACCGCTGTTGAAGAAGCACTGTATTTAGCCAATATTGCCTCAAAAGTCACCGTTATCCATCGCCGCGACAAATTCCGCTCTGAGAAAATCCTGTCTGACAAGCTGATTGAAAAATCCAAAACCGGCAATGTGGTCATAGAATGGCATCACGAGCTGGATGAAGTCTTGGGTGATGACTCAGGCGTTACCGGTATGCGTATAAAAAGCACTCTTGATGGCTCAACCAAAGACATCGACTTGCACGGCGTATTTATTGCCATCGGCCACACACCAAACACCGGTATTTTTGAAGGTCAGCTGGACATGGATCACGGCTATATCAAAGTGAAAAGTGGCATTACCGGCAATGCGACATCAACCAGCGTAGAAGGCGTATTTGCTGCCGGTGATGTGATGGATTCGGTGTACAAACAAGCCATCACTTCAGCCGGTGCTGGCTGTATGGCGGCACTGGATGCCGAAAAATTTCTGGATGAATTAAGTTAAGGCAAAAAACCTGACTACACTTCTTTTTTGTTATTGATGATTGGAAAAACGCCCTAACCTCCCCTGTGCGAAACGTACTCATGCCACTTACTGTACTGGATGCCAATAATCCTGAACAAGAATTCCCTACGCTTAATAAAGCACTGAGTGTACCTGATGGCTTATTGGCCATCGGGGGCTGTTTGTCAAAAAAACGCCTGTTAAACGCCTATCGACACGGTGTTTTCCCGTGGTTTAACCCAGATGATCCTATCCTGTGGTGGTCGCCTGACCCACGGCTGGTGCTATTTCCACACCAACTGATTATCTCCCGCAGCTTAAAAAAAACCCTGCGCAAAGCTGTTTTTTCGGTAAGCTTCGATCAAGCTTTTGACGATGTAATTAACGCCTGTGCCGAACCGCGCCAGCAAAGCACGGGGACGTGGATAACATCGGAAATGAACCATGCTTACCGCGAACTGCATCAACTTGGCATGGCGCATTCTGTCGAAGCGTGGCGTGATGGCAAACTGGTGGGTGGTCTTTATGGTGTCGCGATCGGACAGGTTTTTTTTGGAGAATCCATGTTCCATACCCAAACCGATGCGTCCAAAGTGGCTTTTGTCTGCATGGTGCAACACCTTAAAGACTGGGATTATCAAATGATCGATTGCCAGGTACACACCGACCATCTCGCCAGTTTAGGTGCAGAAGAAATTAAGCGCGACGAATTTAAAAAACTGCTCACTCACTATTGCGATGCGCCTGTCCAGTCCAACGCCTGGCAAAACAGATGATCTCTATCCCTTTGCTGCTGAATGGCGAGCATCCATGCAGCTATCTTGAGCAACACCGCGCACAATCAATTTTTGTACACCCCCACTTTGATCTCAGCACCGAGATTTACGCACAGCTTGTGGAGCAAGGCTTTCGCCGTAGCGGGGATAATGTCTACGCCCCCCGTTGCCAACAGTGCAGCGCGTGTATCCCTGTTCGCTTACGTGTCCCTGATTTCAAGGCTAACCGTAGCCAGAAACGTTGCCTGCAAAACAACGCCGATACAAAAGTCATTGTTAAACCCGCCGTATTTGAACAACAACACTACGACCTGTATTGCCGCTATCAAACCCTCCGGCATGGCGATGGCGCTATGGCCGATGCCAGCCCCGAAGACTATATTAACTTTTTGGGCAGCTCATGGTGCGACACGGTGTTTGTTGAGTTTTCCATACAGGGAACGCTGGCTGGCGTAGCGATTGTCGACCAGTTACCCAACGCCTTATCAGCCGTCTACACGTTTTTCGATCCGCAATTTTCCAGTTACAGCCTTGGCACGTATGCCGTGCTCTGGCAAATAGCGCAGGCGCAATTACAACGGCGAGAATTTGTCTACCTGGGTTTTTGGATCAATGCCTGTCAAAAAATGGCTTATAAAAGCAACTACCGACCGTTGCAACAACGGGTGGATGGACAGTGGTTAACGGTACACGATGATCTGTAAAATAAGCTGAATGGAAAAAATATGTTGGGGATTAATGGTAGGTAGAGGCGCAAAATCGTGCGTCTCTACCACTGCGAGCCTATGACGCAATTAAAACTATTCCTGCTGGCGCTGGGCTTTTACACGCGCCTGCCGGTGCCGCACAAACAAGACTACAGCCAGCTGCCACAATCGACCATTTTTTTACCGTTGGTAGGTTGGTTAATTGGCGCGTTGACAGCATCAAGCTGTTACTTGGCGGATTTATTATGGCCAACGCCGGTAGCCGTGATTATGGCTTTAAGCATGGGTATCTTGTTGACCGGCGCTTTCCACGAAGACGGTTTTGCCGATGTTTGCGATGGTTTTGGTGGCGGCTATGATAAAACCCGCATCCTGGCGATCATGAAAGATTCTTACATCGGTGTGTACGGTATGGTGGGGCTATTGCTGCTTTTTGCATTGAAAATTAGCCTACTCAGTACGCAAGGCCAATCAGCAGCGTTATTTCTGTTAGTCGGCCACAGTATCAGTCGATGGCCACCGTTATTACTGATGCGACAGTATACTTATGCCCGTGTCGACAACAGTAAAGTCGGCGCTACCGTCTATAAACCCAGCCATCAAGACCTGATGTTTGCAACGGCTACCGCCTTATTGCCGATGGCTTTATTACCGCCATTGTGTCTGTTGGCATTAGTGCCTGTACTGATTGTTAATACGCTGCTAGGGCGTTATTTCTACCGTCATATTGGTGGCTACACCGGTGATTGTCTGGGTGCAAGCCAACAAATTGCCGAAGTTGTTTTTTACTTGAGTGCCAGCGCCTTGTGGACATTTATTTAATTCGCCATACCCAAACCGATACCGCCAAAGGCTTGTGTTACGGGCAAAGTGATGTCGCTTTAGCTAAAGGCTTTCCTGAACACTGGCAGCAATTACAACAAAAATTACCGTTGCTAACCGATGACTGCCTGGTTTTTAGCAGTCCACTGCAACGTTGTTTACAGCTGGCAGAACAGTTATCGAACAGCGTCACCAGCGATGAACGTCTATTGGAAGTCAATTTTGGCGACTGGGAAGGTCGTCGCTTTGATGATATTGATGCCGATACCTTGCAGCATTGGACAACTCACTTCGTCCATATCCCACCCCCGAATGGCGAATGCTTTTCGGCGCTATGTCTGCGCGTAGGCGATTTTTGGCAAGAACTACTGACATATAACACCAAACAAGCCTTAATTATTACCCATGCCGGTGTCATTCGGGCGCTGTTAACGCATATTTTGCAACTGCAACCTGCCAATGCGTTTCACTTTCAGGTGGATGCCGGTTCTATCCATAAACTGCAATACCTCAATAACTACACTTACATCAGCTATATCAATCGATAGCTTAGTTGCCGCTCATCGAATGGACAGCTTGTCACTTTCTACTTTACCCGCTGCTCTACAACTTGCCCATCAATAACACATAAAACCGCACTCGCCAATTGACTGAAAATACCATGTTCAATTACCCCTGGCGTATTGCTCAATCTATCGTTGAGCGCCTTACTGTCCAAGCCAGCATCAAACACCATATCCAATACCAGGCTGCCATAAGATGTCATCACTAGGCCGTCTTTGTTAGTCGTTTGGCGCAAATCCCCTCGCCCGCCCAACAATTCCAGGCTGCGCTTAACCATCTGCCAAGCAAACGGCATGACTTCTACAGGGATAGGATAATTTGCGCCGATACGATCCACCTGTTTACTGGGGTCAATCAACACCCAAAACTGATCCGCCGCGCGTGCCAGAATTTTTTCACGCACCAAATCAAAACCACGGCCTTTCAACAAAGTGAAATCAGCCGTGACTTCATCCGCACCATCAACATAAACATCAAGGCGATTAATAGTATCAAACCCCACCAGCGCCAAATTAAGCGACTGGGCTTTCATAGCGCTCACCACTGAACTGGACACTACGCTGACACGCAAGCCTTCCTCCCGATTTCGACGCGCCAATTCTTCAATAAAATAATTTGCGGTTGATCCAGTACCCAGACCTACCAACATACCGTCTTTAACCCTCTGGGCGGCATAGTGGGCAACACGTTCTTTATCATTCATAAGCCAGCTCTCCGGTTAGTTACATTGAATCATCTGTAAGCAGGATCATAGCAAATATTCTGTCAATAACGCCTGACATTCTCAAGTTACCCGATTATTTTCAGGCTTTACGACAAAAAACTCCCACTTAGAACTAGAACGTTGCTCGACCTGTGGATTTCAACCAAAAGGCATTTACTATTACATTCTTCAGGAAAACCGCCAAACCGCAAACAGTGAATTCTTGAATATATCCCCATCCTAAAAAACACCTTATTGCCCTATTTTTCTTGTAGTAACAATACATTACAAATAAGTTTGACAAAGCGATTAATCAACCTACAATAGAGCAAGCTAAGAAATACGATTTACCCTTGTTTACCACTTCGATGCCTCCTGTAGTATTCGTCCTGTTTTTCATACCGTAATATTCAATTTTACCAGCTTACCAGCCTTGTTTAAGGCTTCATTTTATTTTTTTAGGACTCTTTATGACTACTCCAACAGTAACTACCGGCACCGTTAAATGGTTTAACTCTGAAAAAGGCTTTGGCTTTATTGAACAAAAATCAGGCCCGGATGTTTTCGTACACTTTAAAAACATTTTAGATACCAGCGGCTACAGAACCCTGAACGAAGGCCAACAGGTTGAATTTAAAATCACCCGTGGCATGAAAGGCCCACAAGCCGAAGAAGTTAAAGTCGTTTAGGTAACATAAGGTTGAGGGAAAACTCCCTCAACCTTTCCTAAAATGGCTTACCACTAAGGTGATTTCCAACAATAAACATACCATCATGAAAGAAGCATCGGTTCAATGAGGATATC
>NZ_FUKJ01000431.1 GCF_900163745.1 Crenothrix polyspora | reverse complement strand
ATGAAGGTGCCGATCCCACTAAAGGCGTACCCGGCAAGCCACCTGTTCTTCACATGCGCCCCGGTGAGGTCCAACGCTGGCGTTTTGCCTTTATGGGGCACTTGCAAACCTATCGCTTCGCCTTAAAGGACCACCAGATCCATATTGCGGCTTATGATGGCATTACCGCTGACGAACTTGTCGCCCACGATGAATTCATAATAGGCCCTGGCAGCCGGGTCGACCTGTTGATCAAGGCCAGCGATAAGCCGGGCACTTATCCCTTCAAAATGCTAAAAGAGCAATTTGGCGAGTTTCCCCTGTTTGTCACGCCGAATTTTTTTGTCGAGGAACTGCCGGCCTTCAATGTTGTCGTCGAAGGCGAACCGTTGCCGATGAAATTGCCTCCGCACTTGAACCCGCCGAAAAAACGCCTGCCTTACATTACGGCCAAGGAAATTACCCGGCGGCGTGAGATCGTCTTCAAAGTGACGGGGGACGTTATTTTTGATTGGGCAATCCCGGCGTTTGTAGAGGATACCCGAGAATTTTTTATCAATAACTTAAAGTTCAGCGCCAATCGCATCAATGAGACGGTGTTGCTCGGTGCGGCGGAAGAATGGACGATTGTCAATATACATGAGGCGGGGAACAAGGCGCTGCAAATAAACCACCCCTTCCACATCCATGTGAACTGGTTCCAGGTGATGGAAGTGCATCATCCAGACGGCAAGGGTGGCTTTAAGGTGGAATACCCCAATGACGGCCATGGCCTTTGGATGGACAACATCGATGTTCCCCATGGTGGCAAGGCGGTGATTCGCATCCGATTTGAGAAGTTCCCCGGCATCTTCCCTCTGCATTGCCACGTCCTTGCCCATGAAGATGAGGGCATGATGCACTTGGTTGAAGCGGTTGACCCTGCGCCGGTCAAAGCCAAAATCACCAAGGCGGCCGGTGGTGTCCTTGTTTCTACCGATCTTAGCAAGCGGGTGAGGGTGGATTTTAAGCCAGGCAATTATGGGCGTACCACAGAGGTGGCGTACCACTATCTACTTGACCTTAAGCACAAACCAGGGCATGGTTTGGTGGGGCTTGAGCGTTACTTCCGTTTGCAGAGCAAGGCGGCACTGAGTGGTAAAGCCTCCATTACCATCAACTTCCCGCTTGAGCTAGCCCATGGTGAAGTCTATGACCCGCAGACGGTTAAGCTTTACCGCAGTACAGGTAAGGGCTGGACGACAGATGGCATCACCCAGGTCTCGCTCAAGTCAGGGGTTCTGGTCAGTTCTGTGAAGACATTCGGAAATGGCTATTTTGCCGTGATGGCGACAATGGTCAGTGGTCCGGTAACCCCCATACCAGGCGCTTCTTTGTTGGCTCACGTCATGTAGTTCCGCAACAACGTAAAATTAATAACACGTCTGCCGCCCATGTGGCAGGCGTGCTTTCCCTAATTTAGGAGTGACTTATGAATAATATCATCACGTTAATCGCCCGCATCCTGATCGCGCATATTTTTCTGTTGTCTGGGTTAAGTAAACTGGGTGCTGGCTATGCCGCTACACAGGGGTATATGGAATCGATGGGTATGCGAGGTATATTGTTGCCTCTGGTTATCGCCCTGGAAATAGGCGGTGGCCTCGCACTCATTATTGGTTTTTTTACACGCTGGATTGCACTGGCACTGGCAGGATTTTGTATTGCCGGTGCCGTTGTCTTTCACCACGATTTTGCTGACCAGATGCAGATGATTATGTTCATGAAAGACTTCGCTATGGCGGGTGGCTTGCTGTTACTTTATGTTCACGGTGCGGGGCCATTCAGTGTAGATGCTAAACGTTAAAGAATGTAGGTAGAGATGCAAACTTCACATCTCTACCTTTTAATCATCAAGCCTTCATCAAATATCCCAGCTCATCCCCGATCCCACCCCAAAATGCTGATTATGGCATAGGACTAATATCAGCCGCATTACCCGTAGGCGTAATAAAGCGCCAGGCACCGGTTTCCGTGTTAACCTTGGTAATCGTCAGGTTTGGCATCGCTTTACGAAGTTTATCCAGTGCTTTTAAGCTGACATTCGTCCGGGCAATCCGCAATGTCTTCAACGATTTGATGGCCTGTATATGCTGTAAGCCCTTGTCGGTCACATTAGTACCAAACAGATTCATTTCTTGCAATCCATTAAGCGCCACTTTGGATCGACTCAAATAGGCATCGTTGATTTCAGGGCCAAACAGGTAGAACTCTTGAAACAGGGGCAGCCATTTTCTTAAATATTGAAGACCCAGTTTAGAAGTGAGCTTGGCATCCAGCGACAAGGATTGGGCATTGGCATAATTTTTGAAGTACGCCATTCCCTTGGCCGTCACCTTGGTTTGTGACAAGTCATAGCAATGCAGGTGCTTAAATTTACTTAACATGTTGACCGTTGCATCTGAGATTGAAGTACCGCGTAGTTCCATAGTATGTACACTTGGCAAATACTGTACTAACGCAATACCCTTATCGGTAATGCCCTTAACATTGGTTGCGCCAATGATTTGTAACTTTGTCATGTCTTTGATAACTTTTGCCGCTTCATCGTTGACGTTGGTCTCAGCGAATTTCAAAATGCGAAGGTTTTTCAGGTTTTTTATATTCTGGAATCCAGGCCCGGTAATGCCGGTCTCCTCCATGGTAAGTTCAATCAAACTCGGTATCTTGCCGATGCTTTTCAGACCTGCATCAGTAATTTTATTACCGTCAATATGTAGCCCCAAAAGATTCAGGTCGGTTAACTGGCTTAGACCCGCATCGGTAACTGCCGTCCCGCTCAAATCCAGTTGCAATAAGCCCGATAAGTTTTTGAGCGCAGCCATCCCCGTATTGTTCACGGCTGTACCGGCAACCGCCAGGGACCACATGTTCGTCAAGCCTTTAAGATGGGGTAGCCCAGCACTGGTTACTCCAGTATAGGTCAGCACCAGTTCCTGGAGATCGGTAAGATTTTTAAGGTTAACCAGACCGGAATCGCTAATGCCTGTCGCATCAAGGTACAGGTTCTGCAAATAGGGCTTGGATTTCAGGTAAGCAGTACCCGCATCGGTAACCCCCGTGTAGCCCAAATCCAACTCGCTAAGATCTGTCAACCCGTTCAGTGTTTTCAGCCCGTTATCAGTGAGTTTTGTGCGTTGCAAGCCAAGGCTGTCGAGACTGGTCAACGCTTTAATGTGTTCAACTCCAGCATCACCTATATTGGTGTAGTTAAGGCCCAAGGCATGAAGTTGTTTCATTTTTTCAAGCGCCACCAGACCTTTATCACTGATATGCGTGGCATCAAGACCTAAGACCTGCAAATAAGGCATCGCTTTAAGATAGCCAAGGCCAACGTCCGTGATCTGGGTATGCCCCAAATTAAGTTCATTCAACTGGGTCAGGCGCTTAAGGCTAGCAAAACCTTTATCGGTGACGCGGGTGGTATAAAGTGACAAACGGCGTAAATTCGGTAAATTTTTCAGATGCTCCAAACCGGCATCGGTTATTTTTTCTCCTCTAAAATAATGCCGGTATTCTCTTTGCAAAGGAGCCTGGCCCAAACTAATGGCTTCCAATTGCGGCATACGTTTTAAGGTCGCCAGACTCGCATCAGTAATTTGCGCCCCATGTAGCTCCAGGGTTTTTAAATTGGGTAAGTTGACCAGATTTTTAACACCGGCATCAGTCACCTGAAACCCACTGACCTGAACGACTTTTAAATCAGGTAAGGTTTGCAACCATTTAAGAACATCATTCGGCACAGGGGCAATAGTAAATTTATTACTGCTCATCTTGATGGCTTCTAAATTTGTTATTTTGCTAATCTGAGCCAATTGTGCATTCGAAACACGAAGTTCTGGCAGCCTGACTTCAATGACCTGCCGGCCTAAACCGTTTTCGCCTTCGTAATTAACAATCACACTGCCATTAAGCGTGTTTTTTATTTTTGTGATCATACGAGCATCAAGCGCAGTCTGTGATTCAGCCTGAGCAAGATCGTGATAGCCCAATAGCGGAATAATCAATAAGAGGCTATAGAGTGCTGGAAATTTCTTTATTATCATGAGGTTTATACTCCTAAAATGTATAAAGTTAAATAACCTCCACCAAAGTTGGAGGCCTACTTCATTACGTCATTCCTGACGCATGATTTCGAGCCAATTACGCACAGTTTTTCCGTACACAGCTGACAAATCAGCGGGCATCAAGGTATCGCCCGAAGAATCATATCCAAGCGCTACAAGGATATGTTCAAGATGGTCATTAAACGCTTGCAGAACCGCAGCTTCAAAAGCGCCGTATCGCGCCAGCTGATGCCGCACAGCCTCAGTTATAACCGGCCCGTAGTTTAATAAATCAAAGACCTGCGCCAACTGCTGCATAATCGCCAAGCATAATTCATCAATACTCGTGCCACAAGCGGATTGGCAGTCAATTTCATTCAGAAATGCTTCTTGAACAGCAAGCCATTCATCGAGAGAATGCCCGCTTTCTTCCAGTGTGATCCGTGCAATCTCAACCGCCAGACCCGATTGTGTTTCCAGAAGTTTAGCAAAACTGGTTTTGAGATAGGCGTTGATGGCATCAGCCAAATCGGCAGGCAAAGACGGATCATGCAGCTCAATACCAAAACCGTGCATCTGTATGACAAACAAAATGGCTTTGCGCCAGAGGTTGGAGGTATGAAAGGTAAACACATCGTAAGCCTGCCAGTCGATATCCATCGCCGCCAATTGCGGTAGCCCATCGATTGTTTCCGCACTGGCATGAGCCCCTTTCATGGTCTCATAAGCCCTGCTAATCATTTCTTCGGAACCGCCACACACTTCTTCAGGGCCGATAAGCAACTGTTGATCTTCAAGATAGGCATAAAAGCCCTTGGCATCCGGCAAGCTTTTTTCGACAGCGCTAGTTTTGAAGCAATCATTCATCATGGCCAGGAAAGTGGCCTGCTGAAAACCCAGGCACACTTTATAAAGCCCCGACATCAACACCGGAATGTGCTGAGAAGCCAACGGCTGCAACCGGCGCAACACCATATAATCGGTGAGAAAAACCCCCATGCCGGAAATCAGGGCAAGATCGTAATAAGTTGAAACACCCTTATTATAAAACGCCTGGTAGCGCTGGCTTAGCCCTGACAACAGCGACAAGCTGTTTTGCCATTCGGGCAGAATACTCTGCAAAGCACTGACATTCATCGGGTGGGCGTGATGGTAGCGGCTACCGGCATAAGGGCAAGATTTGAATTTGGTTTCAACCTGGGCGTAAGCCTGCGCACGGCCTTCGCCAATGGGACGGCCATCAATATCCATATATTCATGGACATGGCGCTGTAACAGCCAATCAAACAGCATTGCCTTGTTACTTACCGTTGCCTGAACCATAACGTTCTCCTCCGCCTTGCTTTATTGACGCTTGGGGCGTAATATCAACTGCACTTCATCCTTACCGTAAATGAGCGCTCCAAACAGACCCAGATACCAGTATTTCAAAGATAATAACGCCGACCAGCGATAGCCCTCATTGAGGGTACTCAGCCCACCGTAAGTGTCCCAATAATGATCCATGGCCGATACATTCAGAAACGGAATCCAACTGTGGAAAAATGGATGCCTGGCTATCTGCGCGACTTCCCAGCCTTTTTGCGCCATTTGCTCAATGATCCAGGTGTGGGTCAGGATGTGGCGATGGAAGGGTTGCTGTAAAATCTGCCGATGGGCGGCCACATTGCTAAGGTCAATCGCCAAAGCATCCGGGGTCTCGATATAAATGAAACCGTTGTCGGCACTCAGCCCAATCAAGGTTTCCAGATGGGCCAGCACCGCCGTGTCGTGCTCGATGACATCGGATGACATGACGACATCATAACGCTGGTCAAGGGCTGCGGTATCTGCAAATTGTTCGGTAAAAGGATCGTAGCCCTGGGCATTTTTATAACCGTTTTCCTGGAGAAACTTCAGAAAATGCCCGCCGCCACATCCGTAATCCAGAATGCGATGCTCTTTATTTATCCCAGCTTTTTGCAGCCAGTTTAATTTTCTGCCAAAGAAAAAACGGGTGACACTGTCGGCCTCGTTTTGCTCATGCAGACCGTACTGGCTGTAATAATGTCCCAGATCCACACCTTCCAAGGCGT
>NZ_FUKJ01000435.1 GCF_900163745.1 Crenothrix polyspora | reverse complement strand
CTTCCCGCTGATGGCCAAATCCGGTGGTGTTTTAAACCGTGCCGGCCACACTGAAGCTGGCTGCGATCTAGCACGCTTGGCCGGGGTTGAACCTGCGGCGGTTATTGTTGAAATCCTCAATGAAGATGGCTCTATGGCCAGACGGCCGGATCTGGAAATCTTCGCACAACAGCACAATCTAAAAATCGGTACGATTGCCGATTTAATCCACTACCGCACCCAACACGAAAACACCCTTGAACGCATCAGCGAATGTGTTTTTCCCACCGAATTTGGCGATTTTAGGCTGTATGCCTATCAGGATAGAAACGACAATAACCTGCATCTGGCCTTGGTGATGGGCACTGTCTGTGGTGATGAACCGATTTTGGTCAGGGTTCATGCCCGCAATTTACTGGATGATGTGTTTGCCTCCAAACGCAGTGATGGCAATATTTCCATTCGCACGGCCATGCAGAAAATAGCCACAGAAGGCCGTGGGGTTTTGGTTATCATCAGGCAAGCCGACAGCAATAAGGCGCTGATAGAATTAATCCATCGTTACCAGCTGGAAGATCATGGTGTCATCAACACCACAACCGCCACTGAAATATCCGACGGGCGTATGACCGGCACGGGTGCCAGAATATTGGCCGATCTGGGTGTTCATAAAATGAAAGTGTTAGGTACGCAAATAAAATATGTCGGGCTATCTGGATTTGACCTGGAAGTTGCCGAGCATGTGGGATAATATCCCAAACAGTAGGGACGCAAAATCTTGCGTCTCTACACCATCATAAAAAATATATCTATACACACTTAATTTTTTGGTAACCGTTCAGTTCCCCTCTTTGAAAAAGACGGATTAGTACCCAAAGGGCATAAAGGGAGATTTTTTAAATAAATCCCCCTCAATCCCCCTTTTTCAAAGGGGGAGGTAAACGCATACATTTTTTTGGAATGTGGGTTATTGAGCAAGATCATATTGTTAAGCCAGCCGCATGTGGGATAATACCCGCTAACGAATCACAACAACAGAGAGAACCATGTCAACAGTAAAGACATTTGAAGGCACACTATCAGCACAGGGCGGTAAATTTTGCCTGGTCGCATCACGCTTTAACAGTTTTATCGTTGACCAGCTGGAAGCCGGTGCCATTGATGCGCTAGTGCGTCATGGTGCCAATAAAGATGACATTCATCTTGTTAGAGCACCCGGTGCGTTTGAATTACCTATGGTAGTGCAGCGCGTTGCCGCCAGTAAAAAATACGATGCCATCATCGCCTTAGGTGCTGTCATTCGCGGCGGTACACCGCATTTTGAATATGTCGCTGGCGAGTGCGTAAAAGGCATTGCCCATGTCGCCTTGCAATACGATATTCCGGTCAGCTTTGGTGTATTAACGGTTGATACTATCGAACAGGCCATAGAACGTGCAGGCACTAAAGCCGGTAACAAAGGCGCAGAAGCGGCTTTGTCGGCTATCGAGATGGTCAGTTTGTTTAACAACCTGGAAGTCTGATGAGTCAAGCGCGTACCAATGCCAGAAAAGCCGCCGTACAAGCCTTGTATCAATGGCAGATGACCGGACAAAATCTCACTGAAATTGAAGTCCAATTCCATGAAGAAGACCGTCTTAAAGACAGCCAAAAAAGCTACTTCGCCGAACTGTTTCACGGCGTACCTGAACATCTGGATACCATCGATAAAGCCTTAACCGAATTTGTCGATAGACCCGTGGATATGATTGATCCTGTCGAAAGAGCCATTTTAAGGCTCAGTGTTTATGAATTACAACACAGACTGGATATGCCCTACCGTGTGGTGTTAAATGAAGGCATTAATCTGGCCAAACTGTTTGGTGCCGACGGCAGCCACAAATACGTCAACGGTATTTTGGATAAAATCGCCCAGCAAAACCGGGCGGTTGAAATCAAGATGAAAGCCGCCGCCAAATAATGCCGCTATCCGAGTTTGGCCTGATTGAGCGTTTTTTTTGCCGGCAAACGGTAAAAAATAGCACCACTCAATTAGGCATAGGCCATGACTGTGCGCTATTAGCCATCCCACCTGGGTTTGAACTGGCGATTACCACCGACACGATGGTGGAGAATATCCATTTTTTTGCCGATGCTGATCCCGAACAACTCGGCCACAAATTGCTGGCCGTCAATTTAAGCGACTTGGCCAGTATGGGGGCAAAGCCGGTATCGGTAACACTGGCGCTGACTTTGCCCACACCCGATGAAGACTGGCTCAAAGCCTTTTCCAAAGGCTTTTTAAGCCTGGCGCAACATTATGGTGTTGATTTAATCGGTGGCGATACCACATCCGGCCCGTTGACTTTAACCGTACAAGCTTTGGGTTTAGTGCCACAAGGTAAAGCTTTAACGCGATCATCGGCCAAAGTGGGCGATTTTATCTATGTCACAGGCGATTTAGGCGCTGCCGGATTAGGGCTGAAAATAAAGCACGGCTATCGCTGTGACGATCCTGATGCTGCGCTAAAACGCTTCAACTGCCCCAATCCCCAAATTGAAACTGGCCTGGCCTTAATCGGGATTGCCAATGCCTGTATTGATATATCGGACGGTTTGGCGGCTGATTTAGGCCATATCCTGAAAAAAAGCCAGGTCGGTGCGTGCCTTGACTGGGAGGCGTTGCCGCTGTCATCTGCCGTGCAAACCTATATTACCGCTACCGATGACTGGTCACTGCCCCTGAATGCAGGTGATGATTATGAGCTGTGTTTTACGGTAAGCCCCGAAAAGGTCGCACAATTAAGTGTGCCCTGCCATAAAATTGGTATCATAGAAGCTCAGTCGGGGTTAAGACTCCGTAAAGCAGGTACACTTTTACCCTTGGAGATGAAAGGTTTTGAGCACTTTTATTAATGCAACTTACGGTAAAAACAATCTTACGCCCAGGCAAATCCTGACCGACCCGGTTTTATTTTTAGCCTTCGGTTTTGGTTCTGGCTTAGCTAAAAAAGCCCCGGGAACTTGTGGCACGGTAGCAGCCATTCCTGTTTATTTACTGTTCGCACAAACACCTTTACTCGCCTACAGTATCTTAACAATAGCCGCAACGCTAATCGGTATCAGCCTGTGTGGTATTGCTGCCGACAAATTGGGCGAACACGATTTTGGCGGCATTGTCTGGGATGAAGTTGCCGGCTACCTGATTACTCTATGGTTTGTGCCTTTTAGCTGGCAAGCTACGCTAACCGGTTTTGTTTTATTCAGAATTTTCGACATTATCAAACCCTGGCCAATTAAATGGGTCGACCAGAAAGTACACGGTGGCTTTGGTATTATGCTGGATGATGTGCTGGCAGGTGTTTTTGCAGGCTTGATATTGATGTGGATTTTTTAAGCCCTTGTTTGCACAACTAGATTGTCCAACGCAGCGCTTGTCACCTTATGAATAATATTTTACCAATCATTATCGCGTTGTTGCTAGTCGCTCTTAACGGCTTCTTTGTGGCCGCTGAATTTGGTCTTGTTAAACTACGACAAACGCGTCTTCGCGCAATTATTAAAACACAGGGCTTTCGTGGCCGCATTCTAGGCAAGGTTCATGCAAAGCTGGATGCTTATTTATCGGCGTGCCAGCTAGGTATTACCCTTGCTTCGCTAGGTTTGGGCTGGATTGGCGAACCGGCATTTGCCAACCTGCTGGAACCCGTGTTCATCAGAGTCGGTGTCACCTCAGCGGAGCTGATACACGGCATCTCATTTGCTTTCGCTTTTTCTACCATCTCGTTTTTGCACATCGTCGTCGGCGAACTTGCACCCAAATCGATGGCAATTCGTAATCCTGAAAAGATCGGCTTATGGAGCGCTGTGCCGCTGTACGGATTTTATTGGCTGATGTATCCGGCGATCTGGTTGCTTAACTCCAGTGCCAATTTGGTATTGCGTGTGTTTGGTCTGAATAACGCCCACAGTAACGATGCGCATTATTCAGCCGACGAACTTAAACTTATTTTACGCAACAATTGCCCAGATGGCCGCTTTAGCCGCGACGAATGGAATATTCTGGCGAAAACGCTTGATTTCAGCGAACTTGAAGTGTCCGACCTGATGCGTCCCATCCACGAACTCACGGCTTTACACCGTGACAAGTCATTACAGCAAAACCTGCACACCGTGGCTCAAAATCGCTACAGTCGTTACCCTTATTTCGACACCAACAACGTCGACGTTTTAGGGGTCATTCATTTGAAAGATTTGTTTTTCGCACAGCAAGAAGGCAAAACAATTGAAGACTTAAATGCTTACCTGCGGCCGATTCAATACATCTCACCCAGCACACCCTCGCTGGAGTTATTCCGTCATTTCCGTATGGGGGCTTCCCATTTTGCTATCATTGGGCAAAAGGGGCACAAGCCGCAAGGCTTTATCACACTGGATAACCTGTTAAGTGCCATGGTCGGAGAAATACGTGACGAGTTCCGTCAGAACAAACATGACTGGATTCGGCTTGATGACGGCACCCTGACCGGCAAAGGCAGTTTGCCGATTTTCTCATTGGAACGGATTCTGGGCATCGACATTGAAAATGAAGAACTTGAATTGGAAGATGAGGTTTCGATTGGCGGCCTTATCATGGCCAAACTGCGTGATATTCCCGTAGAAGGCCAGAAGATTGAATTCAATCAATTCGATGTCGTCGTTGAAAAGATGTATGGGTCGCGCATTGCTTTTGTCAAAATATACCCTGTTGAAACAACTGATCTGGCGAATCCATAAACAGACTACACATTGTTGGCAGTGCCGAGCATGTAACGAGAAACCTCTAAGGAGTTTAAAAATGCTATTACAAGAACAAATTATCAGCGAAATTAACCATATTCCCCTTGATAAACTTTCTGAGCTTTATAGTTTAATTCACTATTTTCGTTTGGGGGTACAGCACGAACAACAAACCCTACAAAAAAACAAATATCCTTTGCGTAATACCAACGTCCATTATCAAGAACCTTTTGAACCTGTGGCATTAAGCGATTGGAAAATGCTGAAATGATTTTGTTAGATACCCATATTTGGATATGGTGGGTGCATGGTGATAAACGCTTAACATCTGACTATACCGAACTGTTACAAACACATGAAAAAACAGGTTTGGGTGTTAGTATTATTTCTTGCTGGGAAATTGCAAAACTAGTCGAATATCAGCGCTTACTGTTGCCGTGTCCGATAAATGAATGGCTAACACAGGCACTTGCTTATCCTAATATCCAACTTCTTAATATAACACCACAAATTGCAATAGAATCAACACAATTACCGCAACCATTTCATCGTGACCCCGCCGATCAACTGATTGTGGCAACAGCTCGCGTGTATGGTTGCCAACTGATGAGTTTAGACGGAAAAATTCGTAACTATCCACATATCGATTTATTACCTTCGAGTTTAGTTTGACAGCGCTATCTTTTTTATAGTCTCAACCCAGTCATCACCACTGTTCAAACTTTCGACCAGCTGGATTTTTTCACCGCCATGTTTATGGAAAATCTCCTGGTATTCTGTACCAATTTCATACAGCGTTTCCAGGCAATCCGCTGTAAATGCCGGTGAAAAAACCAGCAGTTTTTTAGCACCTTTTACGGCCAGTTCTTCAATCACCTTGTCAGTAAACGGCATTAACCATTTATTATTCAGGCGACTTTGAAAGCTCAGGGTATATTTGTCTTGGGGTATATTGAGTTTCTCAACGACGGCTTTGGTGGTTTGGTAACAGGCGGCTTTGTAGCAATAATAATTACTCTCGGTTAACTCATCTTCGCAATCATGATGTTTGCATAACGCACCGTCGCTGTACACTTTATCGACCTGTCTTTCCGGCAAGCCGTGATAGCTAAAAATAATATGGTCATATTGATTAATATCATATTTTTTAGCACGATTGACTATGCAATTAATAAAGTCATCGTTATCAAAATATTGCGAAACCATTTTAATTTCCGGAATTACCCACCACTTACTAACAATTTCCATAAAGCGCTGCAAGGCACTGCCTGTGCTGCTTGATGCATATTGTGGGAACAACGGGAAGACAATAATTTTATGGTAGCCTTGCTGGCGCATACGCTCTAATACCGCATCCATACTGGGGTTTTTGTAGCGCATGGCCATCTCTACGCTAATGTCGTCACCCACGGCTGCTTGTAATTTTTTTTGCAATGCCAGCGTATTCATCAGCAAGGGTGACCCAGTTTCCTTATCCCAAATAGCCTGGTAAAGTTTTGACGAATTACCGGAACGAAACGGCACAATGATGCAGTTGACCAGTATTTTCCTGGCTAACCAGGGAATATCAATGACTCTGGGGTCATTGAGAAACTGGCTTAAATAACATCCCACATCCCAGCGGCTGGGGCTATCGGGGGTTCCTAAATTTAAAAGCAGTATGGCGGTTTTTTGTTTCATTGAGTATATCTTTTCAGTGCTGAGTTGTTACAAAGAGGTTTTATTGAAATTACAGTAACTACCCAGTAGGTGTTAAAAAAGTCCACGGAAAAGCACAAAAGGCACAGAAATTTTCGATAATAATTATTTTTGCGACAAAGTATCCACACTTTTCCGTGTTTTTTTGTGTCGCTTGAAAGCGCCTACTTTTGGTTTCCGTGGATAGATAAAACGTTATACCCTATCTTTTAGACAGCTGAGCAGTTACAAATTATACTTTAATAGAAAGATGCTAGGGGGCAAAACAGATTAGTTTTAAAGGCTGAGGCTCCCTGCAATTATCAGGCAATTATGGCAAAACAATAATTTCCCGCAACAACGCTGTCGCATAACACCCCGCTGGCAAAGTAAACTCAAGCTCCAATACGGTGTCATCTACAAAGTGCCATTGCAAATCCGCCACATTGATACGCAAAGCTCGCCGCGCCATCTCCACACCACAGGCACACAGCCCCTGGGCAAGTTCTGGATAGCTGTCAATCACAGTTTGCTCCAGCGCATTCAAAGCAACTATCGGTTTAGCCATACCCCACAAAACACCGGTCGGATGTATGGCAGACTCGGCAAGGCGACGGATAATGTCTGCATCGGGCTGCTCTGATTTAAAACTGCTGTGCGAACCATCAAACATATAAATATCATCGGCCAGCGCCTGATTCCAACTGGCATCGGCAACGCGAGCCGCCAAAATCTGATTAAACAAAAAAGACCGCGCGGCAGAAAGATACAGACTACGCTGTTCTCGTCCCACTTTCGCGCCCTGAAACATCGCCAAGGCCTTGTTGATATTATGACCGCCATGACCAAACCGCTGCGAACCGTAATAATTGGCGATGCCGTGCGCTTTCATCGCTTCCAGTTGTTGCAGCGTTTTTACTTTATCGCCTTGCCAATCGCGTACGGTGATCTTAAAACGATTACCCGACAACACACCGCGCTTTAATTTTCGGGCATGGCGCACTGCTTGCAAAACCTTGATCTTGTCCGATTCCAATTGCGTCCAATCTGGATCGGCTTTTCCTGGTAGCCAAACGCTAAACCATTGCGTCGTCACCGCATGACGATCTTTTAGCCCCGCGTAACCAATATCACGTTGCCGGACATCAGCAAATCTGGCCAATTGTCTTGCGACAAATTCGGTATTTTCGCCAGTTTTTTGTAGTTGCAAGAAGGCGTGTTCACCTGTGCCAGACGGCTCAAAGGACAGATTTTCCACTACAATAAAATCTTCCGGTACGCTGCGGATGTTACCAACACCGGAAGGCGAGCCATAAACATAAGGCCATAGGGGTAATTCAATATTCATAGCGGCTCGAAAAAGGTAAAATCCAGCCTATTATTACACTGACAATCACACAAAATACCACACATGTTGAAAATCCTCTTGATGACCTTGGTATTATTTAATAGCGCGTCAGCTGCCGAGATTTTTAAGTGCGTAGATAAACACGGCAAGGTGAGCTATACCGACCATTTTTGTCAAAAAACGGCTACCCGTGAGGTATTTAAACCCAAACTGGGAGTCTTTAAGCAAGAAGAGGAGAAAGTCATCACTCTACATACGCCACCCAAGTCTCATCCATCTCAATACACCACTTTCCTGTATCAGGATTACAGCTATCAACTGGTTATCGCTGTCTACGCGCTGATGAGCGTGCTGTGTTATTTTTGTTATTTCATCGACAAACGTGCCGCCGAAAAAGACTTGTGGCGCATTCCAGAAAAAAGTTTGCATACCTTGGAATTATTAGGTGGC